>JBEBGB010000143.1:0-10279 GCA_040081675.1 Vicinamibacterales bacterium | reverse complement strand
CTCGATAGGCAACGCCGGTCGCTTCTCCAGCGCCTGCTGTTCCGACGGCTGTTCGTGTGTCGCGCCTGTGGCACGCAGCTTCGAGCGTGGCGGATTCCATTCGAAGGCACGGTGCGGTTCGTTGCTTCTCCGCATACGCGCTGCATTTCGTGCGGCAACGTCCGTGTCCGGCATCTGGTCACACGCGACCGCATCGATCACATGTCCGCGCATCCCCTCAGCCTGATCGCGGCACTGGTTCGCGCGCCGATCTATCACTGCAACGCATGCCGCCACCAGTATCACGATTGGCGCGGCGTCAATTCGGATACGCAGGACCGCCGCGTAGGCCCCGATGCCCCGAGTAGCCCCGCGGAGAAAGACGCTGCAGCCAGGGAAAGCATGAGCGGTCCGACCGAGATCGACGACGCAATGGCCCGCCTGTCGATGGCGTCGGCTCCGCCACTCGAGGCGACATCGTCATCAGCACCAGTCTGAGGAGAGCCCGGGGCAAGCGTCTCTCATCTGGTTTGCGCCTCCGGCGAATCTAGTTTGCGCGTCCGGCGAACTCGCGCGTCTCGGTGTGCACCTTCACTCGTTCGCCTTCCTTGATGAAGAGCGGCACTCGAATCTGAAGGCCGGTTTCGAGCGTGGCGCTCTTCGTGACGCCGCCGCTGGCCGTGTCGCCCCTGACCCCCGGTTCCGTCTCCGTCACCGTGAGTTCGACGTGCGGTGGAAACTGCAACCCGATTGGATTGCCGTTGTACTTCAGGACTTGAACCATCACGTTGTCGACCAGCAGCAGCCGATCGTCGCCGAGCACTTCGCCGCGCAGCGTGAGGGTTTCGTACGACTCTTGATCCATGAAGTGGTAGCCGTCGGCATCAGAGTAGAGGAACGACGCGTTGCCGTGCACGAGGTCAGGCTCTCCGAACTTGTCGCCGGCCTTGAACGTGCGGTCGAACACGGCTCGTGTGATCAGGTTGCGCATCTTGATCCGAACCAGCGTCTGCCCGCCTCGCGCCGTCGGTCGCGAGACCTCGACATCGAGACAGTGGTAGGGCGAGGACTCGAACTCGAAGAACATCTTGCGCTTGATGTCGATGGCTTCTATCAGTGCAGGCATACTCGGCCAACATTGTAGTCGCAACATGTCGTGCGGTCGCGATCGCTCCAGCGGTGAGGTAGTCTGTAGGGATGTTGCAGCGAACTGACGACCTTCGGATCACGGAGGTTCGGCCGCTCATTCCGCCCGCCATTCTCACCGAAGAGATCCCCGTCAGCGAGCGAGCATCGAACGTGGTGTCGGATAGCCGCACGGCCGTGTCCGACGTCCTCGGTGGGCGCGACTCCCGGCTCGTCGTGATTGCTGGCCCGTGCTCGATTCACGACACAAAGGCGGCGCTCGAATACGCCGGGAAGTTGAAGGCTCTCGCTGATCGGTACAGCCGGCACCTGATCGTGATGATGCGGACGTACTTCGAGAAGCCGCGAACGTCCGTGGGCTGGAAGGGGCTCATCAACGACCCGGATCTCGACGAGAGCTATCACATCAACAAGGGGCTGCGCCTCGCGCGGAAACTCTTGCTCGATGTCAACGAACTCGGGCTGCCCACAGCGTCGGAGTTCCTGGACGTCCAGATTCCGCAGCACATCGCCGATCTCACGTCGTGGGTCGCGATCGGCGCGCGTACGACCGAGAGCCAGATTCACCGCGAGCTCGCGTCCGGGCTGTCGATGCCGGTCGGTTTCAAGAACGGCACGGACGGCAACACGCAGACAGCCGTGGACGCGGTGCTGGCGGCTCGCTCGCCGCACTGGTTTCCGTCGGTCACCAAGCAGGGCGTGTCTGCCATCTTCCACACCGCGGGCAACGAGAGCTGCCACGTCATTTTGCGCGGAGGCTCGAGAACCGGTCCTAACTTCGACGCGAACCACGTGAGCGAAGTGTGCAGCCGCCTGGCGTCGAAGAACCTGCAGGCGACGGTGATGATCGATTGCTCGCATGGCAACAGCGACAAGGACCATCGACGTCAGTCGATTGCCGCCCGGTCGATCTGCGAGCAGGTGGCAGGCGGGTCGTGGGACGTCTTCGGTGCGATGCTCGAGAGCCATCTGGTCGAGGGGCGGCAGGACTACGTGCCTGGTCAACCCGCCGTGTACGGCCAGAGCATCACGGATGCCTGCATCTCGATCGAACAGACCGAACCGCTGCTCGAGCAACTTGCGGCGGCGCAGCAGGCCCGAGGCACGCGGTGAGTCGCGCAATCGGCGATCTCGTGAATTGGTGACTTGGCGAATCGCGACGTGTCAATTCCGGCCATCCCGATTCTCGAACTGACCAGTTCCCGAACTCACCAACTACACTGGACTGACCAATGGCGGGCGACGCGACACTCACCGCACCGGACTCGGGCAGCACGCTCGGCTTCATGCTACGTGCGTTTCGGTACCGCAACTATCGCCTGTTCTTCAGCGGACAAATCGTGTCGGTCACCGGATCCTGGATCACCACGACCGCCACGAGCTGGCTTGTCTACAGGCTGACCGGCTCGGCGCTCCTCCTTGGCGTCGTTGGCTTCGCATCGCAGTTTCCATCGTTTCTGCTGACGCCGTTCGCCGGCATCTTCGTGGACCGGTGGAACCGGCATCGGTTGCTCGTCGGCACCCAGACGGCGTCGATGGTGATCTCGTTCGTGCTCGCCGGCTTGACGTTGTCGCACACCATCTCGATTCCATGGCTCATCGCGGTGAGCGTCTGCCAGGGCATCGTCAACGCCTTCGACATGCCGGGCCGTCAGGCGTTCGTTGTCTCGCTCATCGAAGACAAGCGAGACCTTGGCAATGCCATTGCCCTCAACTCCTCCATGTTCAACGCAGGCCGGCTGGTTGGACCGAGTGTCGCGGGCCTGATCATTGCCGCGACCAATGAGGGCTGGTGCTACCTGTTCGACGGTGTCAGTTATCTGGCGGTGATTGCCGCATTGCTCGCGATGCACGTGCGTCCTTCAGCACCGCTCGCCGCGACACGTGAGAGCCCGCTGGCGCAGTTCAAGGAGGGCTGGCGGTACGCGTACCGCTCGCGACCGATCCGTTCCGTCATCGTGCTGATCGCCATCGTCTGCATGGCCGGTGCGCCCTACTCGGTCTTGATGCCCGTGTTCGCGGCCGAAATCCTTGGTGGCGGCGCGCACACGCTCGGCTTCCTCATGACGGCGGCTGGTGCCGGCGCGCTGCTCGGTGCGCTGTGGCTGGCCGCACGACGCACGTCAACAAGCCTTGGCCGCAACATCCCCGTTGCCGGGGCTGTCTTCGGCGTGGCCCTGACGGCCTTCGCGTTCTCGAGTCTGCTCTGGCTGTCCGCCTTGCTCATGGTGGTAGCGGGTATCGGGTTGATGGTGCAGATCGCGTCGTGCAACACACTGCTCCAGACCATCGTGGAAGACAGCAAGCGCGGACGCGTCATGGCGTTCTTCCTGATGGCCTACTTCGGCACGATGCCTTTTGGAAGCCTGGCGGCCGGCGCCGTGTCGACACGCATCGGCGCGCCTTACACGCTCGCGCTTGGCGGTGCACTGTGCCTCGCCGGTGCGGCGTGGTTCGCGATGTCGCTGTCGACATGGGATAGAGACATTGCCTCTGCGCTTGCCCACGTGAACGCGCCCGTGCCTCCGACCGTGGCCAGCACTCGCGTCTAGCCATGTCCCAGCGAGTCATGCGCCTGGGATCGCGCGAGCGCGTACGATCGGCGCAGGGCACGCTCGACGGTCGCGACGTCCGCGTTGCCTGACACGACCGACACCCGTTCGTTGGTGAGAGACAAGCCCTGTCTGGCCCACATCTCCCGCATCTGCACCGCTTCGTCGTCGGACTGCACGACGACGTGATCGAGACGCCGGAGCACTGATCGAAGCATTCGTTCCTCAACGCGCGTTCGCCACATCCCCGAGGGGCGTTCACGCCCCACGCCGTGCGTCGAGCCGATGACCGGTGTACCTGGCGGGACGCTCCCGATCACCCGCCAGTTCTCGACCGTCCGCAACTCATGAAGATGGACGATGTCCGGAGTGGTCGCGGTGAGGACTTCGCGCGCGCGACGGGCAAGACCGAGTGGTGTGGACGTGTCGAGCCACGTTCGGATGAGTCCACTCACGTTGCGCACGCGGACGACGCGAACGCCGTCGATCATGAACGCTCCAACCGGTTGCCGTTCATGCGGGGCGAGTGCGTCAGTGGTCAAGATGGCGACGCTGGTGTTGAAGGCGGCCTGCGCGCGCGCCAGATCCCAGACTGCCGCAGGCACCGAACCATAAGCCCAGGCCGGCGCCAGATACGGCGTCACGTGCAAGACGCGCGCGACGGGGTCAGGCTCCAGGTTGGGGATCAGCGAGCCTCGGGAGCGATCGCCGATATCTGCGTGCCCTCGAAGCCGCCGCGCGTGATTTGTTCCTGCGCCGCCTGCGCGGCGTCACGCGACGGGAACGGACCTGCGACGACACGAAACCAGAGGCCGGTGGGGTCTGTCCGTACGACGGCGGGCACGCGCAGCGCCTTGACTGCGACAGCCACATCGCTTGCCCGCTGCTCGGTGTGGAACGACGCCACGGTGATTTGATAGCCGCCGGCGGCGGAGGTCGCGGAGCCGGCCCTTGGCGTCGACGCCACTGGCGGGCGCGACGCTCCGCCGGTGTCCGTCGCGTCACCCTGAACTGGCGTGGCCGGTAACGCAGCAGTGGTGGCGGGCTCAGGTGGCACGGTAGCGGCGGGAGTCGTGTCACGTGAGGCTGGTTGCGGTATGTCAGTTGCCGGAAGGGAGGATGGCTGGGCCGCGGGCGAACGCACCGTCGAGGGCGCCTGACTCGGCGGCTTCGGCATCAACCACCAGGCTGCGGCGAGCGCCAGAAGCAAGATCGCCACCGCGGCGGCGAGCCACCAGTTGCGGCGTGACGGAACCTCGGGGAGCTCCCCGGGCACGTCCAGGCGCAGCCGATCCGCAGCGCCAGCGACAGACTCTTTGTCCACGACGCGGACATGGCGTTCGAACGCGACGTCGAGCGCGCGATCGCACAGCGTGTTGACCAGGCGCGGCGTGCCACGAGAAATCGATGCAATCGACTTCACGGCGTCCGGCGAAAACCGGACGACGCCAGCCGCGTCGGCCATGTCGGTGTCAGCTCCGCCAGCGAGCGCCGATGGGGACGCGGCAACTGTCAGTCGTCGCTCGATGTAGTCGCCAACCTCGCTCTCCGACAGCGGCCGCAGCTCGCATCGGCGTGACACGCGCTGGTTCAACTGCTGCATCTCTGGCTTGCGCAGCAGTTCGTCCAGTTCCGGCTGGCCGACCAGCACAATCTGCAGCAGCTTCGCTTCGTCGGTCTCGAAGTTCGAGAGCAGGCGAATCTCTTCGAGCACTGGCGCGTTGAGGCGCTGCGCCTCGTCGATCATGATGACGGCGTGTGCCTGCAACGGCACGAGCGACGACAGGAACTGATGAAGCGCCTTCACGAACTGGTGTCGGCTCACCGCTGGCAGCGGACCCGTCGCGGGAGCCTCGATGCCGTCCATAATCCCGAAGTCGGACAGCACCGTTCGAAGGAGATCCTCGACCTCGAGCCCCGGGTCCAGAATGACCGACAGAAACGTTCGTGGCTCGAAGCTCTCGAGCATCGAACGGCACAGCATGGTCTTGCCCGTGCCGATCGCTCCAGTGACGACGATCAATCCCTCCCGCCGTCGCAGCGCCGCCGTGACCTGCTCGAGCGCGTTCGAGTGGGAACGACTGTGGTACGAGAAGCGCAGATCGGGAGTCAGGCTGAAGGGCCGTGCCGCGAGGCCGAAAAACTTCTCGGCCGGGCTCGGTTCGAATAGTGGTCCAGGAAGGTTCGCCACGCCCTGAAAGGATACGTGAAATTGGCGAGATGACGAATTAGTGAATTGGCTCCCGCTCTTCGCGCCAGGCGTCGCTGGCCCCACGCTCATCCAGCGGTCCCTGCCGACGTCTTTTTCAGGGGTGCCAGGCCGAACGGTTTCTGGAACCACGCGTACGCGGTGCCGAAGAGCGCAGCCCCGGCCAGCGCGCCTGCCAGCGCGGCGACGGCGTAGACCTTGCCCTCGCCGATGTTCACGAACATTGGGCCCGGGCACATGCCCGTGATCGACCATCCGACGCCGAACAGCACACCGCCGACGACCGTGCCCGTGTTGAGCGACTTGCGTTCGATCTCGATCGGTGCGCCGGCCATCGTGCGTCCGTGCCGCTTGATGAGCCACAGTCCAACGGAGGTGACGACGACTGCCGTGCCGATGATTCCGTACAGCTGAAACCGTTCGAAGAGAAACATGCCCTGAATGTAGTCGTAGTCGCCCGCGCCCGATCGGCTGAGGACGAACCCGAACGCGACACCGAGCAGCAAGAAGAGCGCAGCCATGATGAACTCCAATTCCTCAGCGCAACACAACGCGATAGAGCAGCTGCGTCGTCGCGATGCCGCCGGCCATGAAACTGATCGTCGCGACCAGACTCGGCCACTCGAAGTTGGACAAACCGAAGATGCCGTGACCGCTCGTGCAGCCGTTCGCCAGCCGCGTGCCCACACCCACGAACAGGCCGCCGACGAACATCCACGCCAGCGTGCCGGCGTGTCCCAGGCCAAGCGCGAGATCGAGACGGCCGAGCGCCCACGTCGGCGACCATCCGCCTCCCAGCCGCGCGGAGAGGAACCCGCCCACCAGCAATCCAACGACGAAAGGGAGCCTCCAGCCGCGGCCTGACGTCACCGCTCGCCGCCGAAAGTACGGACCGTTCAGCGCCAGGCTGCAGATATCTTCGAGCCCGCTTGATACGCCAAGGCGCTTGTTGCCGATAAGAAGCAGGAGCAGCGTAATCGCGGCGATGACGCCGCCGGCAAGAGCCCAGTGCAAGGGCGTGATCGCATGGAGCAGGAGGGGCATGGCCGGAGTCTAGCAGGGCGAGGGACGGTCGCAAGTGTGATAGCCCCGCGACCGACCGCGTGCACTCGTTGTTGCTCGAACCGCCGAGCCGCGCCAGCGTCCGGAAGGCAGATTCGTAGAATCGATCACAGAAGAGAAATCGCTCGCATTGCCACGGTTTTCGCAGTCGCTGGGAGTGGCATCGCAAGTGAACTGGGGCCGTTCACAGCCTGTCCCGCATTGTCACGTGAGCGCGCGACTTCGTTCGGCGATCGTCCAAGTCATTACTAAGCCACGTTCACCATTGTGTATCATGCCGCTCAGGTAGCCTGTGTCTGACGACGCCTCGAGTTTCGACCAACGTCTTACCGATCTGCAATCGCAACTCGAACGCCTGTCTGTCACGTTGCAGGACTGGCGAGAGCAGCAGGACCATCTCAAGCCTGCCGAGAATCGACTCGCAGAGCTGACACGCCAGTGCGGTGACATCGTCCACCAGTGGAGTGCCACCAGCCATCGGCAGGAGCGCGCTGTCCAGCAACTGGAAGAGCGCGTGTCCGCGTTCTCGTCGGCCGAAGAGCGGCTGCACAAGGACTCGGCACATCGACTTCAATCGCTCGAACGCGTCATCGAACAGGAATGGTCAGGGCTGCGCCAACTGCATCAGGCGCCCGCCCGCGAACTGCGCGAGCAGGCCGTGGCGTTAGGCGAGCTATCCGTTGCCGCTGCGAACAGCAGCACCGCGGGTCTCGAGCGCGCGGAGGCTCGCCTGGCCGACATCGAGCGAACGCTGCACTATCACCTCTCCGGAGTTTCGCAGCGCCTGGACCAGGCCGTTGCCGAGATTCGCACGGCCTCGTTGCAGCCCGCCGTTCGCGCCCCTGAGACGCCCGCCGTACCGACCGATGCGTCCCACCAGCAGTCTCCGACGTGGCCCATCGAAGGAGTGGTGCGCTTGCACAATCAGCTCCGCGAATCTGCCGAATCGCCCCGCACCCTGGGTGCCGCGAAGTCGCCGTCGTTTGCCCTGCCGTCACACGAGCCAGAGATCGAGTATCGGCTCGAGTCGTTGGAGCAGGCGATTGCCGACCGGACCGCCGAACTGCGTGATGCCACCGACCGCGGGAGGGTCACGAGCCGCCTGACGAAGTTCGGCCTCGTCGCATCCGCGGCGATTCTGGCGCTTGCGGTTGGCGCCGGAATCACGCTGCGTCGAGAGGCGCGTGACGCAGCCGCTCGGGCTGCCGAGGCCCAGGCACAGGCGCAGGTCGCCGTGAACAACGCGAACCAGCAGGTGTCCGCGCTGAAGGAGGAAGCGGCCAGGCAGGCCGCGGCCGCACGCGAGGATGTGGCTCGCGCACAGGCCGTCAGTGACGTGCTCGCGGCGCCGGACATCATTCGATACAGTGTCTCGGGTAGCGGACCCACCGCGGTCAGCGGTCAGGTGCTCTGGAGCCGGACGCGAGGTGTGGTGTTCAGCGGTGTTCGACTTCCCGCCGCGCCACCGACCATGACCTATCAGCTGTGGCTGCTCACCGACGCAGCGCCCGTGAGCGCGGGCACATTCGTACCCGACGAAAGCGGCCGCATTACCTTCTCGGCGCCAGCGCCGAATGTGCCGCGACCTGTTGTCGGCGCAGCCCTCACCGTGGAACCGGCTGGCGGGAGCCCCGTTCCTTCGGATGCGTCGTTGCTTCACAACCGTTCGGCCTCGCGGAATCCGTAGGCGCAAGGCCGTCATGAGCTTCGCGCTCCAGGAAATACTCACGCTCGTCGGCCGCCTCGATGAGACGCCCGGCTTCGATACGCCGCGCGAACGCTTCCGTCGCTTCCTCACCGAACGCGTCACCGATGTCGCGGGGATTCGCGGGTTGCTGTCGCAGTGCCAGCAGTCGCTGGGCGATCAGCACGCGCGAGCCCGCCACGACCTGATTGTCATGCTCGGCGTGTTCCTCGGTTTCGAGGTCACGTTTGGCGGGTACGAAGCGCCCGGACGCCCCGCACGATTGAGCGGTCACTGGCGCTCACGCCGCCGAGCGCGACTCGTCGTCGACGTGCGATCGGAGCAGACCGCTGGCGGTGACGTGGAGGAACTCGCAGGCACCGTGGCCAGCCTGGCCGCCGACGCGCCTCCCGATCTCGAAGAGCGCTGGATCGGTCTCTGCGTGACGACGCCGTACTACGCGGCTCGGCGTCGATTGGAAGCACTTCTGGCGCAGCGTCTGACGGGCGACATCCGTTGTGTCACCGTCGACTCGCTCTTGTGGCTGGCCGACATGACGTCGGCGGGTCGACTGGAGCACGATGACGTGCTTCGGCTGCTCACATCCGGCCCTGACAGCGATTTCACAATCGATCTGATGCGGCGGATGGTCGAGGGCGCAAAGTCGCTGGAGACAGCGCCGACACCCGTCGCCAGCGAGCAGCCACCACGCGCAGGTGCGACGGGTCCGTCCTGGGCGGAACCCCCGAGCCATCTCTCGATTGTCGAGAACCCCGACCGAAGGCGCGGACCTGAGTACTGGCTCGCGAGTCTGGCCAGCGACGAATCGGCGTCGCCTGAACAGATGGTCGATTTCGTGATTCGCGGACGTCAGGTCCTGGGCATCACAGACACAGGGCCCCTGCCGATTCCTGTGAGCGTCGGTGATCTGGTGTGCTTCTACATCGCCGGAACGGGCATTGTGGGCCACGCACAGTTCGACAACCTGGTCCCGGACGCGTCAACCGCCATTCGGGGCGCCGGACGGTTTACGGCGGTGTTTCAGTTGCAGGATGTCGCCATTTACGATTCGCCGCACCGAGTGATGCTCGAATCGATTGGTCTGCACATCCCCAGTCGATCGCCCTATGACAATGGAGCGATGCTCGCCCCCATCACGCGCGACGACTTCGAGGCGCTGACGCTGGGGCCGCCCGGACAGGCCCGGGGCCGGCTGCTGATCAAGGAATGAACGACGCGCTGACCTCTGTTGGCGATCCCACCTGAACGACCGCCTTCTGCCTCTTTATCCCGAACTGCGGGTTCTGGAAGACGACCTCGTGCTCGCCGATTGGCACCGAGGTCGTTAGCGGCGTGTCGCCCGCGAGTCGGCCATCGATCCACACTTGCGCTCGAGGCTGCGCGGTCACGACTAACGAACCGTTCGGTGGGTTGATGCGCAGCGACACGACCCGATCGGCATAGAGGAACACCCGCTGCCTGACGCGGAAGCCCAACGGGTTGTTGATGAAATCCAGTTGGTGAGTGCCAGGCGTGGTGAAGACAGGCCCGAGCCCACTCGACCCAAGGAATTGGTCGCCCGACATCACCTGAAGGGGAATCGACGAAATCACTCGAATTCCGCCGAGGTTTCCAGCAGCAGCGCCC
>JBEBGB010000142.1:0-10293 GCA_040081675.1 Vicinamibacterales bacterium | reverse complement strand
GCGCGGATTGGCCGGCGTGTTGTCGTAGCCAATCGTCATCGTGAGCGTGCTGCCCGCCGAGAGCCGAATCGGCTTCGTGTAGTGGTACACGTCCTGCCAGTTGAAGTCCCAGTCCCGAATAGTCAGAAGTGGAATAACAGTGCCGTCGGGTGTGCTCGCCACACCACGCATCTCGCGAGCGAGATAGTGAGCATGCGGCTGCACGGTGTGCAGTTCCACATCAACTGGAAGCACGTAGCGGTCGGACACGATGTAGTTCGTCGCGCCTGCAGGAATGTCCAACTCCTGCCGCGTCAATCGAAGCATCACCGGTGTTCGTGACGGTGGCACATCGCTGAAGTACAGCGCCACCGACGCCTGCACCTGTTCTGCCCTTCCGCTTGGACGCAGGTGCAGCATCATCACAAGATCGCTCGACGGCGGCAGGACCCAGGCCGTATCAGGCACCGCGACATTCGGGCGATGCCCAGGCGCCCAATCGAGAAAGAAGCCCTCTGGCGCCCTGGCGGATGGAGCGATCAGCCCCTCGTAGCCCGCTGCGGCATCGGCCGCGTCGTACCGACTGGACGATCCGGTCGCGTCCACCTGCATCGTCGCGTGGTGGACCACGCGTGGATTTCCAGGATGGAATTCCCACGCGCGAACATACTTCGTGCGGTCCACCGGAACCGGCAGGACAAAGTTGCGGAACATGTCCGGTCCATCTGCCCTCAGGGTGTACGCTGGCATCGTCAGGACGAGGTCCGGCTTTCCCAACTCCCAGTCGGTCGGAAAGACCGGCGCCGACGGCACGTGCCGAGGGTCGCCTTCGAGCACTCCGTCCTCGAGCCACCGCCGAAACACGTCGATCTCCTCTGTCGCAAGGCGACGATCGCCCTCGAACACGTTTCGAGCGTCCTCCGGTTGCCACGGCGGCATCACGTGCGCAGCAGTCATCTGCACGATCTGCCGCGCGTGCGTCTTCGCGCTCTGATAGGTCAGGAGCGCCGTATTCGAAGACCCGCCAGGTCGGTGACACGTCGCGCAGTGGCGAAACAGCAGCGGGGCCACATCGTCTGCAAACGTGACGGGAGCGGCGTCCGCGCGAGAGGCGAGCGACAACAGCAGGAGAAGTGCAGATGCGGCCGCACACCTGCCACGCCTGCCCACGGCCATCAGCGTTCAACCTTTGAAGGCGGCGATGGGGCGCTCATGAGGGCGGATGATAGCAGGCTGTCTGCTGCCCTACGACCAAGGGGATGTGCAGAAGATTCACGGTGCAGGACGATCACTCGTTCTGCACCGTGCCCGAATTGCTATTAGAAGCGCAACTGCGCCTGGAAGCGAATGAGTCGTCCATCCAGAATCCGCAGCGGCGTTCCGATGTTCGGATACGCCACGCTCTGGCTCAGCACCGGATTGGCGTTGAACAGATTGAAAAGGCTTACTTCAGGCGATACCCGCACCTTGCCGATTGGGAAAGACTTCGACAGTGTGACGTCGAACTGATTGACGCGCGACAGATACTCGGTTCCCGGCTGCGTCAAGCGCATCGAGACCGACGCCTGCGACAACGCGACACCGGTCTGCGTCCTGAAGTTTGCCGCCGTCAGCACGTAGGTGTTGATCAACTGATCTCCGGGAGAGCTCTGGAACACGCCGCTGACCCTGAATCCATACGGCATCGGATAGCTGCCGGAGAACTTCACGGTGGTCTTCCACGGCATCCCGAATGCGCTCTGGTCACAGAAGCGCAGGCCCGGCGTGGCGGCCGCTGTGTAGTTCGGGTCTGCAAGGTCGCACTGAGTCGCAATCGTGCGCCCGGACGATGATCCGCCGGCCAGGGTGATGCCCTTCGCCAGCCGCATGTTCACGCCGAGATCGAACCCGTTGTACGTCGTCTTGTTGGACGACGATGTGGTGTCGAGTTCGTTGACCAGCGCCAGCTTCGTCGGATCCGCGTTGTAGACCGTGACGGTGCCGGTGCCGCGCGGATCCGCCACCTGGAACGCTGTGTACGCGCTGACCGGGTTCGCCAGGTTCGTCGTGAACGTGAGGTCGTGGAACTCGCGGCGGAAGTAGTTGAACGCGACGCCGAATCCAGGACGCACCTCGTGCGTGACACCGGCGTTGTAGACCATCTGGAACGGCCGCTCGAGACTCGGATCCGGGTTGCGATTGCGCCGCGCGCCGAAGGTCGTCGGCAGCTGCGCGAAGTTGATCTCGCAGCCCGGCGTCTGGTATACGCAGCCGAGTTGGCCCTGCGCGATGTCATCGCGATTGAGATCCGTCCACGACAGGTTCGCCGTCGCCGTCGCCATCGGATTGTAGGTTTGCGGGAACGACGTCGCGTCCTGCTGCATGTAGCGCCCGACACTACCCTTGATGCCGGTCTTGCCGTCGCCGAACAGGTCGAGCGCCGCACCGACGCGCGGCGCCCAGCTCTTGAAGTTCGGCAGGTTCTCGATGCGGGGGAACTGTCGCGCCGGAACGAAACGCCCTGCCGCCGCGGTCTGTTCGTCCACTTCGGCGTTGAAACGCTCGAATCGCAGTCCCGGACTCAGGGTGAGCCGGCCCATCTTCCACGAATCCTGCATGTAGAAGCCGAAGTCGGCATTCAGGTTCGACCGCGACACGATCGGTGTGTTGTAGACACGCACTTGCAGCGGCGTGCCGTTGTTGTACACCTGCACCATGTTGCCGTTCTGGGTGAGCTGGTTCTGGATCCAACCGAACTTGTTCTGGATGCCGATCTTGATGCTGTGGGATCCAGTGACATAGGTCATCGACGCCACGGCCACTTTGGCGACGAACGGGTTGTAGAAGACAGTGGCCGGCGCGTTGAACCCTCCCTTGCTGGCAATGCCGACATCGCTCTTCGCAATGGCGCCGAATGGGTTGCCTGCGCTTGGACCTGCGGTTTCTGGCTGATAGGCGAGGTTGTAGCCGAGGAAGTTCTGGGAGAAGCCAACCTCGCTCAACAGCCGGCTTGTCCAGGTGGCCGTCCACTTCGCCTGGTAGTCGTACCCGAACTGATTCTGGTAGGCGGCCGCTTCCGGTGCCAGCGTTCCGCCTTCACTGCCGAAGTACTGGCGTGTCTTCGGAAGCGCGTCGTACAGGACCGTCAGCTTGTTCTTTGGGTTCAGTTGCCCGGTCAGCCGCGTGGTGTACGCGCGAATCTTCGAACGGTCGATCGCGGGGCCGCCGTCGGGAGCGTACTGGTTGTTAATGATATTGGCGGTGCCCCATCGCCGGATCGAGTGGAAGAACCACAGCCGTTCCTTGACGATGGGACCGCCAAGGCCGCCGTTGTAGTCGTAGATCTGGACGAGGCTGCCAGGCGTGTTCAGGCCCCGGGCCCGAAGGTCGGCGTCGAGGTTGACCGACTGGAATCTGTCCTTGGAATACATTGCCAGAAAGTCGCCCGACCAGCGGTTGCCGCCTTCCTTCGGAATCATGTTGATCTTGACGCCGCCGGTCTGCGACTCCGCCGTTCCGCCAACGACCTGATACGACATCTCCTGGTAGGCACCCTGGTTGTGGTACACGCCCGAAATCGAGCCCTGGTTGAGCAGCGTCGCCACGCTCATCCCATCGACTTCGATCGACATGTCGTTGGACAACGATCCGTACGCGACGACCGTGCCCTGCCACATCTGTGACGAGCCGCCGACGTCGAAGCGCCCGGACCCGGCAGCCGCAAGCGCAGGAATCGTCGCGGCCAGGCTCTGATAGCTGCGGCCCGTCGGCAACGACTCGATCTGTTCCTGCGAGAGCACCGTACGCTGCATCGTGCTCGCCACGTCCACGACTGGCGACGCGCCGGAGACTGTGATGCTCTCCTCGAGCCCTCCAACTCTCAGCTGCGCGTTGACCGTGGCCGTGAAGTTGCTCTCGAGCACGAGTCCTTCGCGGATGAAGGTGTTGAACCCGGGCAACGTGAACGTGATCTTGTAGGTGCCAGGTCGCAGATCAGTGACCCGGTAGGCGCCGCTCGAGTCGGTCACCGCCGTGCGCGTCTGCTCGATGAGCGCCGGACTGGCTGCCTCGACGGTGACGCCGGGCATCACCGCACCGCTGGTGTCGCTCACGATGCCGGTGATGGCGCCCTGCGCGAAGACCGCCGACGACACCGACATGCCGAACAGGAACCCGATGAGAATCAGACCCTTCGTACGCCACATGCGCCGACCCTCCGTCTATTTACGAAATGGAACGCTTACGCCTGCTGAGCGACCTGCAGCAAGGTGCGGCGAACCACACCCTTCGTCATCGGGATCTTGTACGCGTTCTTCGACAGTGCGCGTGCGCCGGCGATCGCCGCTTCCGACGCGCGCACTGCCAGATCGTCGGTGATGCGCTGACCGGCAAGCATCTGCTCCACGTTCGGCAGCCGCCACGGAATGGGCGCCACGCCGCCCAGCACGACGCGCGCCGTGCGGCAGACGTCGCCGTCCATCTCCAGAACAACTGCCGCGCTTACCACTGCGTGGGTCCAGGCTTCGCGGTCCATGACCTTGAAGTAGTGCCCTCGCGACCCGGCCTTGACGGCCGGCAGGTCGATCGACACCAGCACGTCGTCACCGGCGAGTACGTTCTCGACCGCGGCATTCTGGCGAGGCAGGACAAAGAAGTCGGCAGCCGGAACCCGTCTCTCGCCGGTCGGACTCATGATGCGGAAGGTCGCGCCCAGTGCCAGCAACGCCGGCGCAGTGTCGGAGGGATGGACGATATAGCTCGGCCCCCCGCCGAAGATGGCGTGGAACTGGTTTTCACCAGCGAAGGAGAAGCACTGATTGCCACCGTTCTTGTAGCAAGGAAACGCGTTGCGGTAGTACCAGCACCACGGCCGCTGCGCCACATTGCCGGCAATCGTGCCGACGTTGCGGATCTGCGGCGTCGCGACGCTGGCCGCCGCCTCCGCGAGTACGGGATAGTCCTTGCGGATGATTTCGTTCCTGCTCAACGCATCGAGCGTGATCTGACCGCCGATTGACACACCTGCTGCGGACCTGGTGACCTGGTTCAGGTTTGGCATCGTCTTGAGGTTGACGATGACGTCCGGCGACAGGATGCGGTCCTTCACCAGTTGCAACACGTCGGTACCGCCGCCCGCGAAGACAGGCTGCTGGCCCGCTGCGCGCGCCTGCTGGGAGCGGCGAGCCGCGTCTTGCGGCGTTCTGGCGTTCGCGTTCGCAAAAGTCTTCATGCCAGTGCTCCCAGAATCTTGTCGCGGGTGATGGGCAGATCCTTGATGCGCCGCCCGATCGCGTTGTAGACAGCGTTCGAGATGGCCGCCGGGGTGGTGATCATGCCCGACTCCCCGATCCCCTTCGCTCCGTACGGCCCGTAGCCGTCGTCGGCTTCGATGAACTCGACCTCGACGTCCGGCGCGTCCATGTGCGTCACCACCCTGTCGAAGTAATAGCCGGTGACGACCGGGATACCCGTGCGCTGGTCATAGATCATGTCCTCGTGCAGGGCCATGCCCAGGCCCATCGCGACGCCGCCCTTGACCTGACTCATCGCCGTCAGCGGGTTCATGATCCGGCCTGATTCGTGAACCGCAACGTACTTCACGACCTTCACCGAGCCGAGTTCCGTGTCCACTTCCACTTCCGCGAAATTCGCGCCGAAGCAGTTGCGGATCTTCCCCTGGATGCGCGGATTCGGCGTGGCGCTCGCCTTCAGGATCGCGGTGCCAGTCGGCATGCCCTTCTCCGCAATCTGCTTCTTGAGATCACGCACGGCGGCAATCACCGCTTCGCCCGTCATGGTGGTTGTACGGCTGCCAGACTCTCCGACCGAGTACGGGCAGGTGTCGGTGTCGCCCCACACGACCTTGACCTGCGAGAGCGGCACGCCGAGTTCGTCGGCGCCGATCATGTTCATCGTGGTCTTGGCGCCAGGACCGACGTCGGTGACGCCGACGTACACCGTGTACTGTTGCTTCGCATCGACCGTGACGACCGCACTGCTCGAGCCGACGCCGGCGCGGAACGAACTGAAGGCGACACCGGCGCCGCGCTTGATCGGCCCCTTGTCGGACCCTGGCACCGGCTTCCAGCGTTTCTTCCACTCGAAGAGCTCGGCGCCGCGCTTGATGCACTGGTCGAGCGTGAAGTTGGTGTACTGGGTCCGCGCGCTCGGCTTCAGCATGTTCTTCAGGATGAAGTCGACCGGATCCATCTTCACCGCATATGCGACATCGTCCATGTGCGATTGGATCGGATAGTAGCCCTGCGGATCGCTCGGTCCACGGAAGTTCGCGGAGGTCGTCCGGTTGGTGTACGTCGGGAACAACGTGCTCTCGGTGTGCTCGCAGTCGTAGAGCTCGATGCCCGCGACGCCGCCGTTGTTCTTCCGATACGGACCCATGTTGCTGATGGTGCGGAGCTGAATTGCCGTGAGCGTGCCGTCGTTCTTCACGCCGACCTTGTAGTACTGGACCGTCGGCCAGCGGCCGTGCATGCCCATGAAGTCGTCCTTGCGCGAGAACTCGAGCTTCACCGGCGCGCCCGCTTCTCTCGCGAGCACGGCGGTGATGAGGTCGGCATCCTGGTTCTGGTTCTTGTTGCCGAAGTTGCCGCCCATGTAGTGGCAGATCACGCGGACCTTTTCGTCGGGCATCCCCAGGTCGCGCGCGATGTCGTGGTGGCAGTTGGCGATGCCGCCCGTGGGCGTGTACACGGTGAGCTTGTCGCCTTCCCAGTGCGCCACGCACGAGCGCGGCTCCATCTGGGCGTTGTGACACATCACCGTGCTGTAGCGCGCCTCGAGGACATGGTCGGCGTTCTTGAATCCGTCCTCGATGCTGCCGCGCTTCTGCACGGTCGGCTGCGCCAGGTTCTGCGCGTTGGGCGAGATGTTCCCTTCAGGCCAGATCTTCACGGCCTCGGGCTTGAGCGCATCTTCCTGATTGAGAACGAACGGCAGAACTTCGTAGTCGACGATGATGAGACGCGCCGCTTCTTCGGCTACATGCCGATCGACGGCCGCCACGGCCGCCACCGGCTCGCCCGCGTAGCGCACAGGGTTGTTGAACGCGCGACGCTTCTGCGTCGTGATCTTCTTGATGTCGTCGCTGTACTGAATGCCGCCGGCAGTCGATCCAGCGCCCCACACGTAGTTGCAGTTCTCGTGCGTGACGATCGCCTTCACGCCCGGCAGCGCACGTGCCTTCGAGGTGTCGATCGACTTGATGCGTGCATGGGGGTGCGGACTGCGCAGAACGTGCGCGAACAGCATCCCGTCGAGGTACACGTCTCGGGTGTAAGTGGCGCGACCGCTCACACGCTCCGCCCCATCGATACGCGGCGTCGACTGGCCGATGATCTTCATCGGGCTGACGCCGGAGCGGGCGCCGGCATTGTCTTGCTGGCTCACTGGGCACCTCCCTGCGTCCGCGCGTTCGGTCCGGCGGCGCCGGCTGCAACGACCGCTTCGACGATCCGGTTGTAGTTGGAGCACCGGCACAGATTCCCGGCGAGCGCCGTGCGCACTTCCGTGGGCGTCGGTCGTGGCGTCTGTGCCAGAAGCGCTGTGGCCGTCATCAATTGGCCGGACGTACAGAAACCGCACTGCGGTGCGTCGTGGGCGATGAACGCTTCCTGCAGCGGACCGAGCTTGCCGTCTCTGGTCAGCCCTTCGACAGTCAGCACCTTCTTGCCATCGGCCCAGACCGCGAGGAAGCTGCACGAATACACCGGCTTGTCGTCGACAAGCACCGTGCACGCGCCACACTCGCCGCGTTCGCAGCCCAGCTTCGTGCCGGTGAGCCGCAAATGATCCCGAAGCAGCTCCGCGAGTGTCCAGTGGTCGTCCACTTCGATCCGGCGCGCACCACCGTTGACGGTGAGTCGAATCGCGGTATGCGGACGAATGGGTGCGCCGCCCGCGCGAGGCCCCTGCGCGGCCACCGTCGGAGCTGCAACGGTCACAACCAGTGCCGCTCCAGCCGTGCCGAGAAACTCGCGCCTGCTGACGTCGCTGTCCTGCCCGGTCGGGTTTTCAGGATCGTTGCTCATGTTCGTCTCTTCCCGTTCGAATTACTGCTGCTGTGCCCCGGTTGAGGCGCGACGAGGTGAGGAATCTGGAAGCGCATAGGCCACGTACTGTCCAGGGACATTCGGCCCGCTGATCGACACGACGATGTATTGGCGTCCCCTCCACATGTAAGTCATCGGTCCGCCACTCTGCCGTGCGTCCATCAGCACCGAACCGGCGTCCTTCCCCGTGCGCTTATCGTATGCCCGCAGCAGGGCGCCGCGCGGGTGGCCCGCAGTCGTGATGGAGGGCTCTCCGGCGATGACGAGGTCCTTGGTCACGATGGTGCCGACGCTGGTCTGTTGACCCGTCCGTGGAATGTTCAGCCCCTTCAGTGCAGGGTGATTCCGAATTTGATCCGGCGTGTCACCGTGTGGCACTGACCAGGCGATTTCGCCTCGATCGAGATTGATAGCCGAGATCACGCCGTACGGCGGCTTGTTGATGGGCAGTCCGTCCACGCTCGGCGATCCGAGAAATCCGGCGCCCATGCCGCTGGGAATCTCCTTGTTGCCGGGTGCAACGGGCTGCTCAGGTGCTCGACCGCCGTTCAGGCGCGGACCGTCACCCGAGTGTCCCTGAACGTCGCGAAGGCCCGCGAGCGCGTCACCGCCGACATATGGCGCTTCCGAAAAACGCCGATCCGACACCGGCAGCAAGCCAAGTCCCACGACCTGCTGATTCGCGGACGCAAACACGGTGTGCGTTTCCGGATCGTAGGAGCCACCAGGCCAGTTGGTCCCACCGAGCGGCCCAGACAGCATCAACGTCTTGTACGGACCTTCCGGTCTGCTCAGGATGATCGGATCGAACAGCTTCGACAGATGGTACTTCTTCGAGATGTCGACGGCCTTCGCGTGCAGTTCCGGCGTGAAGTCCAGTAAGTCGTTCTGAGTGAGATCCTGCTTCGCGTAGGCGGGGGGCTTGGTTGGATACGGTTGCGTCGGCGAGGACGCTTCGCCAGGCACCGTGCTCATCGGGACGGCCCGCTCGACGATCGGCCACACAGGCTGACCGGTCGCGCGATCGAAGACATAGAGGAACGACTGCTTGCTCGGCATCGCCACGGCCTTGATCGCGCGGCCGTTCACCGTGATGTCCGCCAGGATCGGACTTGATGACAAGTCGAAGTCCCACAGCGGGTGGTGGACGACCTGGAAATGCCACTTCCGCTGACCTGTCTTCAAGTCCAGCGCGACCAGTGACTCGGCGAAGAGGTTATTTCCCGGGCGTCCCCCGCCGTAATAGTCGTTGGTCGGCGTCTCGACTGGCAGGTAGACCATGTTGAGGTCTTCATCGATCGCCATCTGCGTCCACACACCGAGGTGCCCCGTGCGTTCGGCGGAGCTGTTCTCCCAGGTCTCGTAGCCAAACTCGCCCTTCTGCGGGATCGTATGGAACGTCCACAGACGTTTGCCCGTGCGCACGTCGAAGGCGCGCACGTAGCCTTTCACTTCGTCGAGGCGATACGGTGTGGTGCCTTCACGACCTGCGGCACCCACAACAATCGTGTCTTTGCCAATGACAGGCGAGGCATGCAGGCCGATGTCGGCCATTGTCAGGGCGTCCTGTCCGTTACGCCCGAAGCGGCCAAGGTCCTGGTCGAAGTCCTTCTTCAAGTCGACGACGCCGTTGTCCCCGAAGGACGGAACGAGCGCCCCGGTTTTCGCGTTGAGTGCTTTCAAGCGATAGCCGGTCGTGACGTAGATGATTCGTTCCTCGCGGCCGTCGGTCCAGTACGACACGCCGCGCCCCGCTCCGATGCGAGGCGCGAACTGAGCGCGCACCCCTTCGTCTTCCTGGTGAATCCACAGCAGCGTTCCTGTCGCGGCGTCGATCGCGACCACCGATCGCCGCATCCCACCGCCTGGCGCGTACACGACACCGTTGGCTTCAATCGCCGTCGCGCCAAGGTTGAAGTCGAGACTAGGTCCGAGGTTGTCTGTCCTGAACCGCCACGCGACCTGCATGGAGCTGAAGTTCTGCGCGTTGATCTGATCAAACGGCTTGTAGCGCCAATTCCTGGCGTCGCCGCCGTAGTAGGTCCAGTCGCCGCTGCGGTCGCCCTGTGACGGCTGCGGCGCTTGACCAGAGGGACGCGCTAGGAATGCGCCTGTCGTGACAGCGACAAGTGAAACAGCCGCGAACCGAAGCATCCTTCCGGCCATGGACCAAGTCCTCCGATGCCTGTAGCTGCCGAAGACCGACACAAAGACCGGCTGAGTGTGCCATCGGCGTCGGCGGCACGCAATAGCAGAGAGTAGGTAG
>JBEBGB010000744.1:0-2702 GCA_040081675.1 Vicinamibacterales bacterium | reverse complement strand
GACGCCGGCGCATACGGCGCGGCCATGGCGTCCAACTACAATCGGCGTCCGCTACCGGCCGAAGTGCTGGTCGACCAGGGGCAATGGGAAGTTGTGCGGCGCCGCCAGACCGTGGACGACATGTTGGCGCTCGAACCTGCCGGCACCACCGCGACTGTCCGCTGACCGACACTCAAGATGCCGGGACATCTCATCGTCTTCGAGGGACTCGACCAGAGCGGTAAGCAGACCCAGGCGGAACGCCTTCGCGATCGTCTCACGGCGCAGAGCCGCAAGGTGAAGCTCGTCTCCTTTCCCGACTACAGCACCCACATCGGTGGAGAGATCGAGCGCGCACTCGCAGGCGAGCGCGAGTACGGACCCGATGTCATGCAATTGCTGTATGTGGCCAACAGGTACGAATCGCGGCCACTGCTCGAGGCCTGGCTGGCCGACGACTGGTTCGTTGTCAGCGATCGCTATCTCGCGTCCAGTGTCGCGTACGGTGAAGCCTTTGGGCTCGACCCGGCCTGGCTGGTCACGATTCAACGAAATCTACCGAAGCCATCGCTGACCATCTGGCTGGATATTGCGCCCGAGACTGCTGTCGGACGCAAGAGTGCGGATCGCGATCGGTACGAACGAGACCTCGCGCTGCAACGACGCGTGCGAGAGAGTTATCGACGCCAGGCGTCGGAGCACGACTGGCTCTGTCTCGACGGCGAGCGCTCCAAAGACGAAATCGCCACTGACGTCTTCACGGCTGTGACGACTCGACTCGCGCAGCCGTAAGCGCCAGAACCTCTCGCACGCCGGCTTCTGTCAATACACTCGCACACGCCTCCAGCGTAGCTCCGGTCGTCCGCACATCGTCCACAACGAGGACCGTGGCCCCACGCAAGTCGTGCACGCGGCGCGTGGCGCGGAACGCGCCGTGGACGTTTGCGTGGCGATCGACAGCGTGCAGCGTCGTTTGAGAAGGCGTGGCTCGCACTCTGGACAGCGCGGACACGACCGGAAGTCCGATGTGGTGGGCGAGATCAGCCGCTTGATTGAAACCGCGCTCGCGCCGACGCGCCGGATGCAGAGGAACCGGCACGGCGACGCTGGCTCGCAGCACGAGATCTTCTCCAACGTGCCGCATGCGCTCTGCGAGCGGCTTCGCCAGAGAGCGCCGTCCGTCGTACTTGAGTGCATGAACGATGTCGCGAAGGGCACCCGCGTAGGGTCCGATCGCTCGCGCCCGCGTCACATGTGCGGTGGTGTCGGCGCAGCGGACGCAGCTGCGGCTCGACGACGAGATCGTTTGCGGCTGCGAGCAGTCGCCACAGCGATCGCAGTGAGGTTCCGCCTGTGTGATGACGCTGTTCCAGCAACTCGAGCAGACACAGCCGCAGGTGGGACGCCGAAGCGTTTCATGGCAGGCCGCACAGGACGGCGCAAGCACCACCGCGAGCACCGCGTCCAGCCACGCGCGCATTGTTAGAGTGCGAGCCTCGCAGGGACGCGAGACCGTGAAGACCGATCTACGGCGCGGGTTCCTCCGTCGACGGCCGCACGTGTTCGGCGTTGCCCCACAGCCGCTCCAATCCGTAGAACTCGCGCGTCGCCGGCGCAAACACGTGGACGATGAAGTCGAAGTAGTCGAGCAGAATCCATTCCGAGCGCTGGTAGCCTTCGATGTTCGCGGGCTTCTCCCCCGCAGCGGCCAAGGCGTCGACGATGCCGTCAGCGATGGCGCGAATCTGACGGCTGTTCGTGCCAGAGCAGATGACGAAGTGATCGGTGAAACCGGCCGCCTTGCGCAGATCCAGCACCAGAAGATCTGTCGCCTTCTTGTCTTCAGCGGCAGCTATTACAAGCGCAATCTGCTTGGGAAGCCGCGTCGCCTTCTTTCGCTTCTCAGTCTTGGCCATGCAACCTGCCTGCCGGAGTGGACCCGAGTCCGAGCGTGCTTCGCCGGTCTGTCGTCCCGAATCGATAAAGTCCGTGCTGTTCAATGTGTTGCTGGACCCGCGGGTCGACAAGGCCGTCGATCCCTTCACCTCGAGAGATGGATGCGCGGATCGCAGTGGATGACACGTCAGCGGTGGCCTCGTTGACCAAAATGATCGATGGCTTCGCTGGGACCACTCCGTCGTCCGCGTCGACCATTCGGGCCGCAAGGGCCGGCAGGTGTTCCCGTAGGGCAGCGACGGGACGGCCCGGTCTCGACACGACCGCAAAGTGCGCACGGTCCAGAATCGACGGGAAGTCGCGCCAGGTCGAGATGTCTCTGAACGCGTCGGCGCCAATCAGGAAGAACAGTTCGCTCGGCTCGTAGCCGCGTTCCTGGAAGCGGCGAAGTGTGGTTACGGTATAGGACGGCGCTTCGTACCGCAGTTCCAGATCTGACGCCCGCCATCCACGTCGCCCAGCAACCGCCAGTGCCACCATCGCGAATCGATGAAAGCCGGACGTGAGGGGCTTTGGTCTGTGCGGCGGTACGTTGGCGGGTATCACGAGGACCTGTGTCAGTTGCAGCGCACGCTCTGCGGCTGCGGCCACACCCAGATGCCCCGCGTGAATGGGATCGAACGTGCCGCCAAGGAGCCCAATTCGCCGTTTCGTCATGCGTCCGGGTTGTCAGACGTCAAGGTCAACGCGTCGGCGTCCGCGCTGCGCGCTTGCGCCAGCAGTTGCCACGCGGCTTCGAGCAGTGCGGGGACGCCTGCGCCGGTGAC
>JBEBGB010000141.1:0-10301 GCA_040081675.1 Vicinamibacterales bacterium | reverse complement strand
GCATGGGCTCCCTTCGGGCGTCAACGTCTCGGCGGCTACGCCGAGTGGTGGCCGGTTTTCAGGTGTCGATCAATGGCCGGATTTGAGTGTCCACCGAGGAGCATCTCCCAGTAAGAACTCCGGTAGAGGCTCTTAGAAGCCCGAACGAAACCTGAGGCCCCCCGCAGCGCAAGAGGCCCTAAGCGCATGAAGGGGGCTTTTGTGTTGTACGGCGAGCATCACCAGCCACGCAAGGACCGAGCGCTTCACACGCTCACGATCCGGATCTCTCCAGCTCTCCACCAATCCATCGAGCAACGCGCCTGCGACCACGGGGAATCGGTCTCTGTGGTCGTACGAAATTTGATCCGTCGCGCCCTTGCGTCCGACGTCGACGCGCTCACGGTGCGCTAATGCGATGGATGAAGGTCGGACAGGCGTGCGAGTACCTCGGTGGCATTTCCGCAAAGACGCTGTACGAGGCGGTGCGCGAGGGAAAGTGCAGGGCGGCTCGAATCGGGCAGGGCAACGTCGCCCGCATCCACTCCTGGCCGCGGCGCGCGACGCACGGGCGCGGAAGCTGGCCGCACTCCGCGGCTTGCACTTGGATGTCGAGCCGGTTCGCGATCGAGCCGGTCGCCCGGTGAAGGGATAAATCATGGCGACGACACGACGACCTCTAATGCGCGGCCGACAGGTCATCGACAGCACGCCGGCTATGCGCTTCACCCTGATCACGGGCGGCTTCCCTGGCAGCGGTCCAGACGGTGAGATGGATCCCGCAAGTGCGGGCCTGTACGGCTGGTACTCGCTTCAAACGGACTTTCACTACGACATCGGCCACGCGTGGGCGTGTGGCCCAGCGTTGACCACGCATCGTGCAGCGGCGACTGCTGAAGCGAAGCAATGTGGCTTCGTGGCGTGGTGCCTCAATGGCACGGCTCCGAGCGGACCAAAGTTCGAGGCATGGAGACGAGCGTTTCTCGCCGAGCACGGACGGCGATCTTGACGGGTGGGGGCCATCTCGATCTCGAAGGCCCACACCCCTCCAAGGGAGTCCTCGACGAACGTAGATCGGCGCGCGAAATCAGTGGTTTTGATTTTTTTTGGGCGGTTTTGAATTGGAATCAAAAGGATTGAGGGTGACTGAATGGCTTTGACGATGAGTGAGATGGAGACGGCGGAAGACATCGAACGCGCTTACATGAATGCGCTTGAACCGGCCCGCGAGGCACGCCGGCGCGCGCAGTCGGAGGCGCTTACGGCAAACGAGCTGGCGCGCGCTGAGGATCCGCGGAACATTTCTACGGCGTCATCGAACGCGGCGGAAGTGATCATTTCCAAAGCAGCGGTGGCGCTGGATCGGGCGACGGAGCAAGCGCGTCGCGAGGTGATGCCGCGGTTCGTGGCACTTCGCAACCAGCAGGCCCGGGCTGTCACGACCGCGCTCGACCAGTTGGTGGATGCGGTCATTCCCTTGGTTGACACCGAAGACACCATGGCGCGCGTGGTGCCCGACGCAAGACGGATTCTGTTCATGGCGCTTCGCAGCATCGACGCTGATCTGCGGTCTGCCTGGCTCGAACGTCTGCGGTCCGCTGGTATCAAGTAACACCGAACCTCCCGAACCGCTCAGCCCTCGGCTGGCGGCGGTGGGCGGTTCGGCCCTCGCGTCTCGTCAACGCCTGGGAGTTCATGACCCGTCGCCAGCACTCTTTCGGAAAGCAAGGATCTGAACATGCAGAGCACGATCGTTCCGGTAATCGAGGCGTACTACTCACCAGACGTTGAGCACGCGGCGGCGCATGACATCGCGGAGCTCCGGCAGTTGCCCGCACATGTCCAGCGGCGCTTGTAGGAATTCCGCCGGAACATGTTTTGCGCCGGCTGCGACCAGCGGATCGCGCTCGACGTGCGGCATTGCGTGGTCGGCATTCAGACGTTCCACCCGTCATGCGCGGCACGGCACCGACAGCGGTCTGTTCCTGCTGTTTCGTCGGCTGCCGCTCCTGCTGCAATCGGCGTACTCGAAGGCATTGCGTTGGTGTTCAACGAGCCATGCGGGATTCTCCGCGCGAACGCGGGCACGGCGTTTGAGAGCTTCGAGCCGACTGCGTCCGATTCCAGCATCCGGGCAGGTGGGCAGGAATTGCGCGTCGACCATCGACCAGGTGGTCTAAATGGTCGGTTCTTGCAGCTCGCCAACGATGGCGGGTACCTGACATTCCGGTTTGAATTGCGCGATGGAATTCGCGAGCGTGACGCGCTTGCAAAAGCGAGGCGGGGCGACTTCCGCGGCTGTTCGATCGGCTTCCGCCCTCGGGTTGGCGGCTCGCAGTTTCGCGGGACGGTCGAGCACTTCCTCGAAGGCCAGCAACTCGACGAAATCTCAGTGCTCACCGAGCGCGGCCCGGCGTGGTTCGGAACGCACGTCCGTGCATCGAGGCTGACCTAATGCCAAGGACATCGCGAGGGCAGTCCCGTTGACGAATCTCAGAAGCGAACCTTCTGACGATGACCGATGGATTCTCCCTTTACGGCTGAGATGGATCGATTGAGAATGCACCGTCTAGTCAAACGCGCGTTTCGCGTCCGACATAACGCTGAAGGGGATTCCCATGGACGGAACGATCGAGACGACGGATGCGACCCCGACGACTGTGATTGCACGGCGACCCAAGCCAGGACTATTCGAAGGCATATGTTGGATCCTGGTGGTGCTCGGAGCACTAGCCGCAGGAGTGCAGGCCGTCGACACGTTCTTGTCGGCCGAGAGCGCTCCGCAACAGGCGGCTGGCGCTGGGATGGCCTGTATGTTGGCGATCGTGCCCTACGTGCTTGCCCGCGCCGTTTCAGAATTGCGTCGTTGACTATCGTTGTATATCGGTAATAGCCTGTGAGGCACGATGAGCCCAAAAGAAATGACAACCATCCGGATCGCCCCGGAACTGCTGGAGGCGATGCGCCACGTCAAAGACGCTGACGGCGTACCGATGGCAGTACAGGTCGATTTTGCAGTGCGGGAGTGGTTGAAGAATCGAGGGGTAATCGTGAAAGCGGAACGCAAGCGGCCGGCCAGCCGCAAGCGTTCCTAGACCCGAACAAACCATGTATCCCGGTTCGACGGACCTGCGCTCAGTGTAGCAGCCCGCCAACCGGCCACCGGAATTCGTCCGGAGAAGAGCAAATGAGCGGCAACGACACAGAGACCGCGACTGCGTCAGAGTTGGTCAAGAGAGCCTGGAGCCCTCTATTGGCGTCCGTTCTGAGCCTTGTCCTCCCTGGTGCCGGTCAGGTCTACAAGCGCCAGATCTTCTTCGGGTTGATATGGCTTATCAGCGCCGTGTTGGCCTACGCCGGCTTCTTCGATTTGTTCAGAGGATTGTTCGACTTTCGGCCGACGCCGCGGAGATACCTATCCCCATTCGAACTTGGCGGCGTCATACACCTGCTGTGCGTCGCTGACGCAGCGCTGAGCGACCCTCAATCCGAGGCACAACAGGCGATGGCTTCGACGGAGCAACAGGACGAACTGGAAAGGGCGGCTGGACTTGCCAGGGCTGAGGAGCGCGGAGAGCGCCTAGGACGAACGGCAGCACAGGCCGTGTTTAAGCTCCGCAAGATGCTTCGGATGTGGATATGACTAACGACAACAACGAACCCTACACCTCGCCGTTCCGCAAGACGGCGCCAAAACAACGCGTGCCTGGCGAGCGGCTATGGACGCTCACGAAGGATGGCCAGCGCCGGTACGCCGACCAACCGTGTTCGTGTCCACCGTGGGCGACGGCGCCGAAGTGACTAGGCCGACACCGCCCATCACAAGCCGGTTGACGCTCCATGCGAAGCATCAGAAAGCTAAAGAGCGATGACGCAAACAGTGGGAACGCTACTGCTGGTCGGCGTGGGACTGATCGTCGCCGTCCTATTTCGGATCTCGTGGCAGATTGACGCCCTCTCGGAGCGACTTGCGCCTGACACGGACGACGACGAGTTGATTTCATGAAGGATGTTTGGACGTTGGTCGAGGCAGGAAAATGAGGAGCGTTGTCTTGTGAGTTTCGAAGACGACAACGGCAGCTGGATGGTCGACCCCGGAATTCGCTTCGATCACATCCACATCATCGAGTCGCTCCCTGAGCCAGGGTACGCCTCCAAGACGGGCCGACGACTATTTGAGAGGCTTGAGGATCACTGCATCGGCACTCCGGTTATTCCGGAGCTACACCTCGTTGAGACGAGGGACGAGGTGTTCGGTCTCCTTGGAAGACTCGTCGACGCCGCAGACCGTGGTCAGTTCCCCGTGGTGCACTTCGAGACTCACGGCGCCAGCTCGAGACCCTGGTCGGTCGACGACGAGTCTTGGTCTGGGCCTGATCTCGAACGAGCTTGTGCGATGGTCTGAAATCGCACCGTACCTGACTCGCATCAACGAAGCGACTAGGCTGCGGCTCTTGGTTTTCGTCGCTGCATGCCACGGCTTTGACGCAGCAGCCTTGATTCAGCCGCTGTCGCCCGCGCCTTTCAGGGTGCTCATCGGACCACTGCGCGCGGTAGAGACCTTTGTCGTAGATCAGGCGACGACGGTGTTCTACCGAGAACTTTTCAAGACCGGTGATGGTGGAGCCGCTGTGCGGATGAGGCGTTCCACGCGCATCTGCGAGCGCTGGGGCGCGCGTCGTCGACGCGCAACCAGTACGTGCAGCTTCTGAAGGCGTCGTTCCGCTGGGCCGCGAAGAAGGGCTACATCACGCGATCGCCAATCTCGGAGGACTCCAGCCTGAAGCGCACGAAGATCGCGCAGCGGCGCGACGGCTCGTCCCTGACGTGCTCGACAAGGACGGCAAGGTCAAGGAAGCGGGCGAGGAGCGGCGTCAACTCGAGAAGGCGAATCCCCGCCTTGCAGCGGCTCATCATCGCGGCGCTGGAGACCGGCTGCCGGCCCGGCGAGCTACTCGGGCTGCAATGGCGCGACGTGGACCTCGATCGGCGCGAACTCCGAGTCAGGGCCGAGAACGCGAAGGACGGGGAAGACCGCGTGCTGCCCATCTCCACGCGATTGGCGGCCGTCCTGGCCATGGCGAAGACCGATCCGGCAGGGAAGGACTACGAGTCGGACAAGTACCCGTTCGGCGAGCTGGGCGAGCGCATCGCCAACACGAAGCGCTCGTGGGAGAATGCCTGCGAAAAGCCGGAGTGGTAGACTTGCACTTTCACGACCTAAGGCACGAGGCTGGGAGTCGTCTCCTCGAGGCGGGCTTTCAACTGCATCAGGTGCGCGAGATGCTCGGACACAGGAACATCGCGCAGACCTCGACGTACTTGAACGCCGGTCGGACCGGGTTAAGGACGCGATGCGGCGTGTCGATGCCGCCCGTTGCAATCCGGTTGCAAGCGAGACGAAAAGCGAACTCCCGAACGTTCGCAACGACAACGCGGAAGAGACGCCGAAACATCTTGTAAACTAGACACTTACAGTCGAACGCGCGCCCGTAGCTCAGCGGATAGAGCACCCGCCTCCTAAGCGGGGGGCCGGCAGTTCAATTCTGCCCGGGCGCACCATCCAGGACCGACAGCGGATCAACGAACGCTATGAAGAGCACCGAACGGCATCACCTGAAGGACAACGAACTGGCGCACCTTGCGGTAGGCGCGCGCGATCTCGTCCAGGAGCGGCGTGGACCCATTCTCGCCACGGTCGGCGCCGTCGTGGTGATTCTCGCGGCAGTTGGCGGCTACTTGACGTGGCGGAACAGCGTCGAGAACAGGGCGCACACGCAGTTGGCCGGCGCCATCACGGTCGAAGGCGCACGCGTCGGTCCGCCCGCAGCGTTCGGCACGGCACCGACACAGGGCCTCAGCTTCATCTCGGAGCGCGAGAAGAGCCAGGCGGTGCTGACCAAGTACAAGGAAGTGGCCGACACCTTCCCGAACAGCGATGCAGGCATCTACGCACGCTACCGGCAGGCGGCCACCTACATGGCGCTCGGCGTGCCGAAGAGTGCGGCTGAAACCTACCAGCAGGTGATCAGCCAGGGCGGCGACTCACTCTATGCACAGATGGCCAGGCTCGGACTTGCCGAAGCGCAGGCGCAGACCGGCGACTACGAAGCGGCAATCACCACCTTCCGCGACCTTGCGCAGCGCAAGGACGGCCCGCTGCCGATAGACGGATTGCTCCTCGAGCTGGGAAAGACTCAGGCCGAAGCAGGAAAGGCCTCCGACGCGCAGCAGACCTTCAACAGGCTCGTCCAGGAATTCCCCGATTCATCCTTTGCGCCCGATGCGAAGAAGGAACTCGATCAGTTGAAGAAGCCGAGTTAGGCTCAACCCACTAGAACGAGTGGCCGAGTCGAACGTACGCCGTCGGACCGTACGATCCACGACTGTCCTGCCCCCAGGCAACTCCAGCTGACGCTGTGAAGGGCAGCGCGTAGCCGGCCACACCGCCGAGCGAGAGTTCGCCGCCTTCGGCGCGACGCCATGCTCTCGAGGAAGCAGTGCTGCCCGACACGCGTGCCACGTCTGCGAAGACAGACGCGTGAATCCACTTCAGGAACAGCGGCCAGGTGCCAAGTCCGCGCTCGATCCGCGCCAGTGGAAATCGATATTCCATATTCGCGACGGCAATGCTGCTGCCCGCAACAAGACTCCCGCCACCCGCACGCAACAGACCAAGCGCATCGCCGCCGAAGTCGAGCACGCTCGGCGAGGCGGACGTCGCACCCAGTCCAAACCTTTGACGCGCCAGGTCTTCACCCCTCGACACGCCGGCTGCACCGCGCAGTGCCACCACGTGATGGAGACCGAGACCGGGAAGGAACGCACGTCCGTCGACAGTGCTCGTTGTAGCCTCGGCGTGCGACCCGATCACTCGCGTCGCGCGCTCGACCGTCGCACCAAGGCTGACGCCGTGTTCCCGACTGATCGAGTAGCCGTAGTACCGCGCCGTGTTGTGTGAGAGACCCGCACGAGCGGAAACCAGTGTGGTGGTTCGCGACGAGTCCGCCAGGAGATAGTGGTCCTCGGTGCGGAGCACGGAGGCGAGAACCTGCGTGCTCTGACGAACGTGCGCGATTGGCACCAGCACTCCCATTTGCAACTGCCGCTGCACAACCGCGACGGCTGAAGCCGCGCTCGTGGCCCGATTGACGACAACCTCCACCTGCGTCTGCTGGCCAGCCGACGCGAATAGCGAGGGTCGCCACCTGGTATACGCGTAGGACGCGTTCCAATCAGGGGTGCGTCGGCCTGGCGAACGCTCGACGGCGGCCATGTTGACGAGCCAGTCAAGGCCAGCCGTGTAGACGTGTCGTCCGAGCACGTCCGCACCGGACAGAAAGCCGCCGACCCTGGTCCCGTCGGCATCGTTGAACAGCACGGGCGTCCAGGCGGTTGGCGCCAGCGTGCCAAGCGGTGAGTAGCCACTGTCGCCCAGTGAAGATGCGGCGGCAGCTGCAGCGGCATCGGCATTCGACGCTGGACTGAACGGCGCTGGCGGCGGCCGCACGGCTGGTGGGGCGCCGCGCATCTCCGACCTCGACGCGTAGGGAACAGTGAACAGCCCATAGCCGTCCGCCGTGTATCCCGCAAACGCCAGCAGGCTGCCGTCTCGACGCACGTCTGGCCACAACGCTCCAGCTGTTTGCGTCAATCGACGAACGCGGTGGCCCGCGTCGAGTTCGAACTCATAAATGTCGAATGACTCCTCATTGAAGTCGGCCGACGCAACGACCGCCGCTTCGTCTGGACTCCAGGTCGGCGTCACGATCCGCGCCGTGGAGTCGGCGAGTTCGCGAGTCACGCGTTTCGTGGCCACATCGAGCACGACGACGCCGGGAAGTGCGCCGAGCCGACGTCGCTCGACCGCAATCAGACGACCGCTCGGTGACCAGCGGGGAGCGCTGTAATCGGTCGACGACTCGGTAGCCAGCGTTTCGATGTCTGTGGCAGCGATCGGTCGCAATAGTCCGTCTGCGGCATGCAGGTGCACGAGCACCAGCTCTCTCCTGTCGCCGCGTGCCCGTGTGGCCACAACCGACTGACCGTCCGGTGACAGGTCTGGATCCTGCAGCCTGGACTCGGTCGTCAGTCGGCGCACGTCGCCCGTGCGACGGTCCAGCGCATACAGGTCGCTGTAAAGGCCGACATTGCGTCGCAGCTCCTGTTGGTCGAACACCAGGACCTCTGCACTCGCGCCCAGTGTCGAACCCAGATAGCGAGTCGTGAGTCTTCGATCGCCCGTTCCGTTCTGCTCGACGATACGAAGCGAAGGGAAGCCATCAGGCGACTGCACGGAGTACACGATGGCCTCCGCGCAACCGGCACAGTTCGGAGGTGCGAAACGCGGACCAGAAATCACCGCACTTCGCGCATGGGCGAGCGGGACGAGGCCGTTGGCTGCGCGCGGCATCGAGGCGGCGCGGGCCAGCAACTCGCGCGTGTACCCGCGCCATAACGATCCGAGCGACTCGCCGTAGATACCTTTGAACGCTCCAGACGCCAGGAAGGGAAGGCGTCGGGCTGTGGCATCTGCCAGTTGCCCCAGTGCGGCATCGCCAAATCGACCAACCAGGTACTCGTGAAACCCGACGCCGGCAGCGTACGCAGCATGTCCGTCCGGCCAGGTCGTCAGGCCGCCGTTCGACTGGTCCAGCCGCAGCGGATGCCCGTCGGCTGCCGCGACACGCTCGATGGCACGGAAGTCCGCTGCACCGACGCGCCCCGCACCTGTCAGCGCACTCTCTTGCCACGCCGCAAGGCCTTCAATCTGCCACTGAGGCAGCGAGAGATTCGGGAACGCAAGCTCCGTCCTGCCGAAAAGACCCCTCGCTATCCGTGCCCACCCGTTGGAGCGGTCGAGATGAACGATGTGTGTGTACTCGTGCGTGAAGAGCACGCGCAGCCAGTCGTCCGCCTTGCCGATGAACTCGGCCCCGGAGGGCGCCGCAGCGTTCAGGAACACCGTATCGCGCGGCAAGGGCGACGCCCACCCGTTCGCACTTTCTGACTGATCCGCCAGGACGACGTGCGTGTGGAGAGGCGGCGTCACATGCATCGCGTCGCCAACCCGTGTCCGCGTCTCCTCTGAGATCGCCGCGAGACGACGGGCGAGCGCCTCTTCGTTCTGGTGAAAGTAGATCGTGAAGTGGGCCGTGCGGAGCTGCCTGAACTGCAAGCGGGGATCGATGGGACCCGACGCACTCGCCACGAGCGGCGCGCCGAAAATCGACACAGCCGCCAGCGCCCATGCTGCGACGCGTGCGGCTAACAGACGCATACGTCAGTGAGTCGATGAGTTCGCGGAGGGGCCACGCCGACTGACGTCCTTGAGGAAGTAGAAGTCGCCCATCGGTGTCAGTCTCACGCCAGACAGATTCCGCTGCGCCACTGCCACGTTCGTCTTGTGCCACAGGCTGATGTACGGCACGTCGTCGGCAATGATGCGTTGCACCTGCGCGTACAGCTCCACTCGACGCTGCGCATCCTCGGTGCGGTCGGCTTCATCGAAAATCGCATCAACCGCCGGATTGCTGTAGTGGCCGCGGTTGAAGCCTGCCGGGGGCACCTGCCTGGAGTGCACCACCCGTCTCAGAATGTCCGGGTCCGCCAGCGCCCCGCCCGTCCACTGCAGCGTGAACATCTGAAAATTGCCAGAGAGCACGTCCGCATAGAGCGTCGCAAATTCGTACGTGCGAACGTCGAGCTCGATGCCGACATCTCGGAGATTCTGCTGGATGACCGTCGACTGCAGCCGGTTGTACTCGCTGTTTGAGACCTTCAGCGTCAGGCTGAAACGCACCTCTGGACCGCTGCCATCCGGATCGCGATATCCGGCTTCATCGAGAAGCGCGCGCGCCTTGTCGGGATCATGCGGCACGGCGCTCAAGTCCGCCGCCGCGGCCCACGAGAGGCGCGGAAGCATACCGGAGGCAGGCTGCGCGAGACCGCGACGCAGGTAGTCGACGATCGCGTGCTGATCGATCGCATACGCCAGGGCCCGACGCACTCGCCTGTCTCGCAAGCGATGATCCTGCAGGTTCAGCCCGATGTACTGAAAGTCGACGCCCGGCGTCTCGACCACCTGCAGACGCGCATTGCCGCGCATCTGGTGCACGATGTCCGGCGCGATGTCGTTCACGACCACGTCCAGCGTGCCCTTCTGCAGTTCCAATCCGCGCATCACATCGTCGGGAACGATTCTCAAGACGAGGCCCGCATTCTTCGGTGGACCGTCCCAGTAGTCGGCGTTGGCCTCGAGCTCGATGCGGTCGTCGACGTCGTACCGAACAAAACGATATGGTCCGGTGCCGACAGGGTGA
>JBEBGB010000743.1:0-2705 GCA_040081675.1 Vicinamibacterales bacterium | reverse complement strand
GGGCGGGGCTGGTGGGGTAGGCAGGTCGGGTCACGAAAAGCACTACCACGGAAGACACGGACACAAACTGGAGGACACGGACTCTCGAGCGGAGGGTCGGGTGGGGCAGGCAAGGCGTTCAGCGGAAGCGTCTGAAGCCCAGAGCCCAGAGCCGGAAGCCCACCTATCGCCTCTCGCCTATCGCCTGACGAAGTGCCAGACTGTGGAGATGGATATGCCAGACGGCCAGGCGCCGAGACCAACCGGAAGAGTGCACGCATCGACCGTCGGATTGTTCCTGGTTCTTGTGCTCGTGACACTGTGCGGATCGCCGACACGCGCGCAGGTGCCCGAATCCGCGAGCCGCCGATTCGACGAGACACTTGATGTGTATGTGCGCGATGGGTATGTCGACTACCGGGCTCTGAAGGCGTCCCGCGCCGGTCTTGATAGCTATGTGTCGTCGCTCGCCAATGTCTCGCTCGATACGGCGTCCCCGCAGGAACAGGTGGCCTTCTGGCTCAATGCCTACAACGCCGTCGTCCTCCAGACCGTCGTCGATCACTATCCGGTTCAACGACGCAGCAACGAGTACCCAGCAAACAGCGTTCGCCAGATTCCGGGTGCCTTCGAGACCCGTCCGCATCGGCTGGCGGGGCGAACCGTGACGCTCGATCAGGTCGAGCTGACCACACTTCCGTCCTTCCATGATCCGCGGCTGTTCTTCGCGCTCGGGCGAGGCGCGGTTGGCAGCGGACGGCTGCGAAGCGAGGCCTACTCGCCAGACCAGCTCGATCGTCAGCTCGCGGAGGTGTCCGCCGAGTGTGCGAACCGCCTGCAGTGCGTGCAGGTCGACAGCGCGGCGAACGTGATGCGTGTCAGTTCGATTTTCTCCTGGCGTCGAGAGCAATTCGTTGAAGGGTATGCGGAACGAGCGTCGGTCGGATTCTCGAGCCGCAGTCCCGTCGAGCGCGCCGTACTCGCCTTCATCGATCCAAAGATGCTGTCTGGTGAGCGTGACTTCCTCACGAAGAATTCGTTCAAAATGGAATACCTGCCGTTCGACTGGGCACTGAACGATTTGGCCGCCCGTAACGCACGATAGAATCCACGGTCTCATGAATCTTCAACTGACTGACAAGGTCGCCATCGTCACCGGCGGCAGCCGCGGGCTCGGCCTCGCCAGTGCGACGGCGCTCGCCACGGAAGGATGTCGCGTGGCCATTTGCGCGCGCGGCGAAACGACACTCGACCAGGCTGCTGCTGCACTCAGAGTCGTTGCCGGTGCCGAGGACCGCATCCTCCCCGTTGTTGCCGACGTGTCGTCTGCCGACGCTGTGGACGATCTGGTGCGACAAACCATCGAGGCGTTTGGCCGTCTCGACATCGTGGTGAACAACGTCGGCCTGGCCCGCGGCGCCACCATCGTCGATACCGCCGACGCAGAGTGGCAAGAGGCGTTCGACCAGACCTTGTTTCCCGCGATTCGCCTGTCACGTCTAGCGGTGCCGCACATGCGAAAGCAGGGCGGTGGGGCGATCATCATGATTGCGTCCATCTGGGGGCGCGAATCTGGCGGGCGCATGACGTACAACGCGGTGAAGGCCGCGGAGATCAGCCTCGCCAAGTCGATGGCGCAACAACTGGCGCGCGACAACATCCGCGTGAACAGCGTGGCACCAGGGTCGATTCTGTTTCCTGGCGGGTCGTGGCATAAACGCCAGCAACAAGACCCGAGCGGCATTGCCGACTTCGTCATGCGAGAGCTGCCGTTTGGTCGATTCGGCCGCGCCGAAGAAGTTGGAAACGTCGTGGCGTTTCTTGCGTCGCCAGCAGCAAGTTGGATCAGCGGCGCGTGCGTGCCAGTGGATGGCTGCCAGGGGCGGTCCATCATCTGAGGGCAGGCAGGGCAGGCCGGGCGGTCGGGAAAGCCGGGACGGTCAAGGTGGGCACGGCAGGCGGGGCGGGCAAGGCAGGCACGGCTGGCTGGGCAGGTCTACAGAGTGACACCGAAAACGATTTTCAGTGTGTGAGCGCCAGCTCCACGCCCAGAGCCCTAAGCCTGGAGCCCGCGGGATGGCTCAGGCGGTTCGACGCGCGAACGCAATCATGTAGACGGGAATGCCTGCCAGGATCAACGCGAAGGTGGCGAGGGTCGACACCGGCTCGCTTACCAGTGCGTTCCCCAGAAACAACACGGCGACGACGAGGAAGATTGCGGGGACGAAGGGGTAGCCCGGCACCCGGTACGAGCGAACGAGATCTGGACGCGTGCGCCGAAGCCGAAAGAGACCCGCGACGCAGAGCCCGTAGAAGGGCCAAATGGCAATCACGAAGGTCTCGGTCAGCGCTTCGAAGCTTCGGCTGAACACGAGCAGGACAGAAATACCCGCCGTCAACAGGATCGCGACATGCGGGGTCTTGAATCGCGGGTGCACACGCGCCACGGCCTTGAAGAACAGCCCATCGTCGGCCATCGCGAAGAACAGCCTGGGCGAGCCCAGGAAGTCGGCATTGAGTGCGCCGAACGCCGAGATGGCGACCAGCATCGACACGATAGCTGCGCCCGATGAGCCGAAAATGGCGGTCATCGTGTCTGCCGCCACCAGCGGCGATGCGGCCACGGCTGGCATCGACAGCACGTACACATAACCCACATTGACGAGCACGTAGGCGACGATCACGGCGATCGTTCCCCCGACAATCGCCAGCGGGAGCGTGCGCTG
>JBEBGB010000742.1:0-2708 GCA_040081675.1 Vicinamibacterales bacterium | reverse complement strand
CGCTGAACGACCGCACGCATGTCACTCGCCTGCCCGGCCTGGCGCGGAGGGAACTTGGCCAGGTCTCGTGCGCCTCCGAGCAACGACGACACGCGGTGCGCATGCTCGGCGATCACCTCGGTGCGCTTTCGCACATCGTCTGTGAGGTCGGACTTGAACTGAATCATCTCGGCCGATCCTGCGATCACCTGAAGCAGATTATTGGCTTCGTGCATCGCGCTCGACAGCTGGTGCGCGACCGTCGCGAGGCAATTGGCAGCCTCAATCCACTCGTCGGTGGGCTCGGAATCGGCCATTGGGCATAAACCGTAACACGGTTCTGCCGATTACGCAGAGGACTCGCCGGCGCACGCGCGCGGGTGGTCAATCGACGCCGCGATGCCCCGCGTCGAGCAATTGCGCCGCGGCGTTCCGGCTGCCGTGTCGTGGTCGCACGTCACTCGGGTGGCGCAAGGCGTCGGATTCTGGAGCAACCATGCGCATTCTCATCGTCGACGACTCGAGCACGATGCGTCGTATCATCATCAACACGCTCAACAAGATCGGCTACAGCGACTACGTCGAAGCCAGCAACGGGCGCGAGGCGATGGACAAACTCGCCGCCCTCTCCATCGACCTTGTCATCACTGACTGGAACATGCCGGAGATGAGCGGCCTGGAGTTGGTCAAGGCTGTGCGCGCCAACGACAAGACCAGGCACCTTCCCCTGCTGATGGTCACGACGAACGCCGCAAAGGAGCATGTCGACCAGGCACTCGGGGCCGGTGTCACGGACTATCTGTCAAAGCCGTTCACGCCCGATACGATCAGGGAGAAGATTCAGCTTGCGTTGAAGGCTGCCCACGCCGCGTAGGCGAGAAGGCCGCGTCGCCGGGCACCACGGCCCGAGTGACTGGCGCGTTCTGGCCAGCGGTACTCGGGGCTCCGCGGGCTCCAGGACTTACGGATTCACGATGCGCCCGAGGTCTCCAGAGTCTGACCGGGGCGCCCTGGCCGCTGATGGCGCTTGACCTCCCTTTCCTCTCACCGGGATAATCGCCCTCCGGAGGTCGGATTGAAAAGACTCGCCGCACTCGTCGTCCTGCTGGTGTCTGCTGGAATTGCCGTCACCGCTGCCGACCGTATTTTTACGAATCCCAAGCCCGAAGCGCATTTCAAGAAGCTGTTTCCAAACGCCGTCGCATTTTCGACGTTCGGCGGCACTCCTCCGCATTACACGGCGTACGCCGCAGACCCGCAGAAGACGCCCAACGCGCCTGTCCTCGGTTACATCTTCTGGACGACTGACATGGTGCCGCAAGAACACGGCTACCACGGTGCGATTCACATCCTGGTCGGACTCAATTTGAACGGCACGATCAATGCCGCGGTGGTCGACTACGACTCGGAACCCTACGGGTACTTCTCCGTCGACCCGGCCGAGTTTGTCGAGCAGTTCAAGGGCAAGAGCATCTTCGACAAGTTCCAGGTCGGTGTTGACGTGGACGAAGTGTCGCGTGCGACCCTGAGCATTGCCAGCGCCACGCGCGCAATCCGCGACTCGACTCGAATGGTCGCGCGCGCTCTGCTGGATCCCAACGCGGTGAAGCGTTGAGTCGGGCAGCGACCTTTCACACATCGGTCGCACTGCTCACCTTTCTCCTCATTCCAACGATCGTCGGCGCTCAATCTTCGCAGACGCCGGAGGGCCGCGGTGCGGCAGCTCCCCCGGCCGCCTCCGCCGCACCGGCGACTGCCCCGGAGCCTGGCGCACCGGCAGCACCAGGCGCTCAGCCGCCGGCAGACAAGGACCCGTGGGCGGCGTTGGGGCTTCCGCCAACGGGCGCACCGGGCGGTGCGTCGGCAGCGGGTGGCGCAGATCCGTGGGGCTTCGACGAGGAGGTCCAGACCGAAACCTGGGGCGACATCCTTCGCCCGCAGGCCGTGGACCTCGCCATTACCTCGGCCTTCTTTGCCTTTGCGCTCGTCAGCTTTTTTCGCAAGAGCAAGGCGCTCAAGTACACGGCACTGGCCATGTCCGTTGCGTACCTCGGCGTCACCAAGAGCACGCTGATCTCGGTGACCGACATCTTCAGAATCATTCATTTCGATTTCCCGCAGTTCAAGTACAGCCTGGCGTGGTACCTCATCGCCGGCTTCACCGTCGTCACAACGGTCATCTGGGGACGCTTGTACTGCGGACGCATCTGTGCCTTCGGAGCGTTCACGCAGCTTCTCGATGCTGTGGTTCCGAAGAAGCTTCGATGGGAACCGTCGGCGAAGGTCGAGCGCTACGGTGGCTACGTGAAGTACGGGCTTCTGGTGCTGGTCGTGGCCTACTACGCGTTCACCGATCACTTCACCATCTACCGGTACGTCGAACCATTCTGGATGTTCACGCGTCAGGGCACGGTCGTCCTCTGGACGATGCTCGGCACGCTGCTCCTGGCGACGCTCGTCGTGCGCAACCTGTACTGTCGCTTTCTCTGTCCGGTTGGCGCGATGCTCGGCATCATCTCGCAGGTCACGACGCTCTTTCGCATCAAGCGGTGGAAGGAGTGTACGAGCTGCAAGATTTGCGAGCGCACCTGCGAGTGGGGTGCGATTCGGGGTCCGCAGATTGTTCGCTCGGAGTGCGTGCGTTGCGACGACTGCGAGCGGCTGTACGACGACCAGCAGAAGTGCGTGCACTGGGTGGTGATCCACCGCAAGAGCAAAGGTCTGCACGT
>JBEBGB010000140.1:0-10317 GCA_040081675.1 Vicinamibacterales bacterium | reverse complement strand
TGACCGGCGGGGTCGTGACTGGCGGGGTCGTGACCGGCGGGGTCGTGACTGGCGGGGTCGTGACTGGCGGTCTCGTGACCGGCGGGGTCGTGACCGGCGGGGTCGTGACCGGCGGTGCCGTGACCGGCGGCTGAGGCTCGCGGCTGGTTACAGCGACCTCAGACAGTGTCGTGGTCGGCTCGCTGCTGCCCCGGCGAGTGAGCCACAAGCCTCCTGCGACCAGCGCCACAACGGCCGCCACTCCTGCGGCCACATACGCCGTCGGTAACTTCGGCCCGGCTGACGCTTTCGGCAAGGGGGCGGCAGCTGGCGCAACAGGCGCCGCCGCCCGTGGCGTCGCGGCAACCTTCTGTGGGCCGGCGGCCTCGTTTCGCGGCGGCGCAGGCGAGACGGGTACTGATGTCTGGCTCGGCGCCGGTTGCGCCGACGCGGTATTCGACGCCTTGCGATGCGATCCCTTCTTGGGCGGGGCAGACTGCCCCGCTGCGGCGGCCGCCGTGGAGGCCGGCACCTCCGGTTGTGGCGTGGGGGCGGCACTCGGCATCTTCGGAGAGATGGGCTCAGGCGCGGAACGTGCCGCATCAGCGGCACGCTTGGCGGCTGCGCGATCGGACTCTTCCTGTTGCCATTTCCCAGCCACTGCTGCGCGTAACGCGGCCTCGAGCGCCAAAGCGTCTGAATTCTGGGGTTCCGCCTTGAGGAGAGCGCTCACGACAGTCGTTGCCTGATCAAAGCGTCCGGCGGCCAATGCGCGGCGCCCTTCCTGCAGCTGTTCGGTGACTGCCTCGCGGTAACGGCGCTCCGCTTCGGCTTTCCCCTGCGTCGCCAGGGCGAGCAGCGTGTCGAGTTCCGGCGTGTCCGGCAGCGCATCGGCCACTTGGCGAAGCCCGCGTGCAGCCTCCGCAAAGCGGCCAGCTGCTATGGCGCGACGGGCGGCTATGACTTGATTGGCAGCCCAGTCTTCGAGCACCTCGAGTTGGTGCCGCAGATCGTCGAGGGTGTCCACCACGAGTTGGTGAGGCGGGTCGAACTGCTCCAGGGCAGCGACTGCTTCGCGCCGATGACCAGCGTCAAACGCATGGACCTGCTCGTCCACCAGTTCCCTGGCAGCGCGATCGTGCTGCTCGCGCAGGCGCTCATCGTCGAGGGCGCTCGCGGCGTCGCGGGCCAGCTCACGGGCCTCCGCCTGGCGTGGATCGATGGCGAGCACCTCGTCGGCCGCACGAAGCGCCTGAGCGAACTGCGCAGAGGAAAACAGCTGGCGGGCACGATTCAACGCGGTACGGATCGAGTCTTCACGCCGCCGTTCGTCGGCCTGTGCCCGGGCCGCGGCTTCCAGGGCTGACACTTCGGCCCGCAGTTCCGCCAGCGCCCTGGACACCGCAGGGTGTGGCGGCGCGACACGCTCGAGCGTCGAGATCGCTGCTGCGTGCTCGCCGCTGCCGAACAGGTTCCGCGCGTTCTCAATCAGGACCGCCGCTGCGCTATCGAGTTCCTGTTGGCGTTTGCGCGCAGTCAGGGCGCGTTGGAGTTCGGCGTCGAGCGCTGACACGGCGGAGTCGCCTGGAGCAAGACCCCGCGCGATGGTGACCTGTCCCACAGCCAAGTCAAGCAGGCCCTTTGCCATCGCCTCTCGAGCGGCCCGGACCGCATCGGCCGTAGCCTGCCGGCGCCTGGCCTCATCGGCGGCTTCGCCGTCGCGAGCGGCCTTGAACACTTCAGCGACGCCCTGTGTGCCTGGAAGGCGCGCGTTGACTTGTTCGAGCAGGCTTGTCGCCTCGGCCCACTTCCCCGTAGCCAGCGCGTCCCGTGCGCGAGCCAACTCCCCGGCTGCCCAGGTCTCGAGTTTCGCGAGGTCGGCCCGCATGCCTTCGAGTGCGGTCGCGACCAGTTCGTGAGGAGGAGCGTAGCGTTCCAGGGCGGCGACGGCCTCGCGGCAGCGCCCCGCGGTAAATGCGCGGCGTTGTTCATCGACTGCCAGACGCGCCGCACGAGCCAGCGCATCTCGTCGCCGCTGTTCGTCGAGGGACCGCAGCGCGGCCCTGCTCAATTCGTGCGCCGCCTGGTGCACAGGGTCATGAACCAGGACTTCACTGGCCGCCCGAATGGCTGATTCGAAGCGCCCTTCGGCGAAGAGCGCCTGTGCCTTGGCCATGGCGGACCGCACCGAGTCCTCACGGGCCTGCGCCTCTTCGACATCCAGCTTCAGCCGCTGGGCATCGGGCGAGCCAGGGTCGACTTCGAGCACCTGGTGCAACAACTCGAGGGCCTTGGTGTATTCACGACGTTCGGCATGGGCTCGCGCCTCGGGCAACCATTCCTCGACACGCCCCGTGTCCGTCGCCGCGCGGACCTGGTCCAGCAGTTCGAGCACCCGCGGCTCGTCTGGATCAAGCAACGCTGCGGCTTCGCTGCTGCTCACGGCCGCAGCGAAGTCGCCGGCATCGAACGCGGCCCGAGCCGTGCGCAAGTGTGCCTCGATGGCTTCGAGGCGCCGTTTCGACAGGGCCTCGCGCTGCACTTCGGCGCGGGTGCCGCCTGGGCGCGGCGTCTGGACCGGGCCTCGCCCTGCGGGCGGGTTCGGTCGCGGGGTATCACCAGATCCACCGCGACGCACGACAATCGGTTCGTTTGCAACCAGTCCGGCGACCTGCCTGACATCTGCAGCGAACGCGGCCATCGACTGATGTCGTCTGCCTGGCTCCTTCTGGATCGCGTGAAGGATGATCTCGTCGAGGACAGGGTCGACATCCGGCGCCACCTCGCGCAGCGGACGCGGCATATCGTTCACCACGGCGTTCATCACCGTGTGGAAGTTGTCGCCGGGGAACGCCTTCTGGTAGGACAGCAGCTCATAGAACACGAGTCCGGCCGAAAAAATGTCGCTGCGGTGATCGATCACTCCCCCCGCAACCTGCTCGGGCGACATATAGCTGGGAGTGCCGATTGCGGACCTGTCGAGCGTCATGCGCGAATCCGTCATGACCGCGATGCCGAAATCGAGAATCCGCAGCACGTCGTTGCGGTCGACGATCAGATTGTCAGGCTTGATGTCGCGGTGCACGATCCCGGCGATACCGCCCGCGCGAAAGGTATGCGCGTACTCGAGTCCATCGGCGAGATCAACGACGAGTTGAAGTTTCCTCGCGAGGGGCATCGCCGGGCGACTCCGGATCAGCCCTCCAAGCGTCGACCCCTCGACGAACTCCATCACGATGAAGGGTTGGCCTTCGTGTTCGCCAGAGTCGTAGATGGTGACGATGTTGGGATGAATCAGATTTCCGGCGATGGCCGCTTCGCGCAGGGCGCGGGCCCGCATCGTGTCGTCGGCAATCCGCAACGTCTTGATCGCGACCCGGCGCCCACCCAACTTGGGATCTCGCGCCAGATACACGTCGCCCATGCCACCGTGACTCAGGCGGTTCATCACCTCGTAGCGATCGATGTGCGAGGGAGGATTGGAAGGCACGGATAGTGGCCTATATTACAGAAAACCAGGGAGCACGGCTGAGGAATCCAGGCGCCTGCGCGGTGTGTCCGTGGCCATGCCAGCTATCGCGGCCCTGTTTCCTCAACGTGCCCGCAACGACACTCGTGGACCTGCGCTATTGAAGGTTCACGACGTCGGCAATGGCCCACGTGCCAGCGGCTCTGACACGGCGAATCAGAATCTGCTGCTGGAGCGTCGCGACTATCTCCTGGTTCGCGCGGTTGGTACACGTTTCGACGCGTGTGGCCTTTGCGCTCGCCTCGCGATCGGACGCAGTCAGCAGCTGAATGGACTCGTAGCTGTACTCACAGCGCACGTAATCACGACGGAACTGCTCGAACCGCGCCTTCGCATCGGCAGGTATCGTGGGATAGACGGTCTGTAGCGCAGTCAACGTCAACCCTCCCTGCGCTGCGGCGAATGCGGAGAGCAGCTGCACCACGGTTGACCGGTCTGCCACCTCGCCTCCAGAGGGGAGCGTCGGCACCACCGTCGACGGCTCCTCTTTGGAGGCCTTTCCGAACAGCGTGGATGCGTCCACAAACGCGGCGACCGCCCGCGCCGCGCGTTCGGGCGCAGCCGAGTTCTTATCCGCAGCAGCAGCGGTGACGCGGTCGACAGCCTGAGCGTACTCCGGTGTGGCCGCGCCGCCAGCTGCGTCGGCCTGGTCCCTGGCCGAGCGGGCGTCGATCTCCGCGCTATTCACGATCTCCGTGATGAGCGCCGTGAGTGTCGCGTCGCCAGGAGCGCGTGCAAGCGCGTCCCTCGCGGTCTGGACTGCGGACAGGTACTGTCTGCGTTCCAGCGCACCGCGTGCCTTCGCTTCCGCTGCCACCGCCGTCTGGGCGGGTGAGCTCGATGCCGTGCCGGCCGCAGAGGGCAGCTGCATCGGTTCGGATGACACTGGCTCGGCGGCCTCGAGGTTCGCACCCTGTTGTGCCACCGGGTCCTGAGAACCCGCAGATGCCGGCGAACGTGAAAGGAAGTACCACGCGCCTGCCAGTACGACCACCGCGACCACCGCAACGATCACATAGGTCCTGTCCGGCCTGCGCGGTGCGACGGCCGGCGGCGGCCCTGCGGGCTTTCGCTGGCCGGTGTCGTCGGTCGGCGCCATCGTGCGAAACACGATGTCCTCGAACTCGGGCTGTTCAGGTCGACGAAGCAGCTCGATCTGCGAAGGCGCCTCGAAAGCCCTGGGTGTGACACGTGCCGCCGTCCGTTCCGCGAGACGACGCCGCAACTCACTCACCTCCGGGCTCTGAGGGAGAAGTGCTTCGGCCCGGTCGAGGGCTGCTGTCGCGGCCGCAAGGTCGTCGATGGACAACGCATCTTCAGCGATGACGCATGCATCGAGATACTGTCGCGTTCTCGTCCCGGACTCGTCGTCCGACTCCGGGTCGGACGCCACGTCTATTGGGGGGTGCGGCGCAGGCTCCTCCAGAGGCGTCCGAGCCAGAAGCTCCTGATAGGCCGCAGTCGTCATCGGGTGGCTGGGCGAGAAGGACAACAGGAGATCGAGCGCTCCAACAGGATCGTCCTCCTCGAACCGGCGCCGCGCCGCAGAGACAGTCTCGGCTGCGCGGAGATCTCGCTGCTCCTGCTGGTGCCGCGCTTCGACGGCGCGGTTGAGTTCATCGGCAACGGCCTGGGCAGCGCTGGCCCCTCCAAGTGCGACGACCGAGTCCAGCAACGAGCGGGCTTTCTCGAGCTGGCCTGCCTGCACGTGAGCTCGAGCATCGCCAAGGCGCTTCGCGACCTCGCGTTGCCGCTGCGCCTCGGCTTCCCGCGCCAGGCGTTCCTGCTCGGCCGCCCGCCTCTGTTCTTCCAGCCTGGCCAGGCGTTCTTCCTCTGCCACTCGTCGCGCCTCGGCCTCCCTCGCGCGCTGCGCCTCTTCTTTGGCACGCTGCTCCGCTTCGCGTCTCCGCCGTTCCTCCTCCCGTGCGCGTTGCGCTGCCTCCTCTGCTTCCCGTGCGACGATCGCGGCGTGCTCGGCCTTCATCGCAGCGATCGCCGAGGCGACGATCTGATGCGGTTGTGCACGCTCGAGCGCGGCAATGGCTTCCGGCCGCCGCCCGGCATCGAATACCGCACGAGCGTCGGCCGTCACCGTGCGTGCCAGTTGCGCGGCATGCTCCTCCTGGCGCTTGCGCTCGGCTATCTCGGCCAGCGCTCGACGACGTTCTTCCTCCTCTGCGGCCTTCCGCGCGATGGCCGCGTCCTCCTCACGCAAGACGCTGAGGGCCTGCGCCACAAGGGGGTGCGGCGGCACGTGCCGACTCAATGCGGCGATGGCCTCTGTCCGCTGCCCCGCGGCAAAGACCTCCCGCTGCCTGGCCACGACCTCGCGCGCAGCCTGATCGGCTGCCTCGCGCTGACGCCGCTCCTCTTCTTCGCGTGCCTGGATGTGAGCGTGCTCGAGACGCATCCCGACGAGGGCTGACGTGACGACGTCGTGTGGCGGCGTGTGACGTTCGAGCGCCGCAATGGCCTCGGCGCGCCGCCCTTCTGAAAACAGCAGCTGTTGAGCGGCGACGAGGCCGCGCACCTCCGCGAGCTCGCGCTCGCGCTGGCGCCGCTCCTCGGCTTCGCGCGCCTCGGCCTCGATGAGTTGTGCCATCAACTCGGCACGCGCGAGCGTCACGATCTCGTGCGGCGGAGCGTAGGCATGCATGGCGGCCAACGCTTCGCGACGCCGGCCCTTGTCGAACTCCCGGCGCTGGGTCGCGACGAAGGCGCCTGCTGCCTCCTCCGCCATCTTTCGCTGCAGTTGTTCCGCAGCGATGCGCGCCTCGATCTCAGCCAACTCCTCTCGCATGGTGGCGAGAGCGGCGTCGACGATCTCGTGGCGCGGCGAGTGGCGTTCGAGCGCCGAAATGGCCTCGGCTCTCCTGCCAGCGGCAAACTCCATTCGCTGCACGACCACCACCGCACGCGCCGCGCGCTCGACTTGCTCACGTCGTCGACGCTCTTCCGCTTCGCGCGCTTCGAGGTCGGCGAGTTCCTTGCGCAGGGTCGCCAGCGCAGAAGACACCACATCGTGCCGTGGGCGGAACCGCTCGAGGGCCTCAACCGCTTCGCGGCGCCGACCGGCGGCGAACTGAGCCCGCTGCTCGGTCACAATCTGTGCGGCCGCTCTTCCCTCGGCCTCGCGCTGTCGCGCCTCGGCAGCGAGACGTTCTTCGACGTCGGCGCGCTCGGCCCGGAGCAGTTCCAGCGCGTTACTCACCACGTCGTGTGGAGGCCAGTAGCCCGCCAACGCGGTGAGCGCCTCGTTCCATTGGCCCGACGCAAACACCCGGCGCTGCTCCGTCACAAAGGCGCGTGCGGCACGGTCCGCGGCTTCTCTCTCTCGACGCGCGTCGAGTTCCCGCAGCGCCTGCTGGGTCAGCGCGTGCCCTTCCTGGTGTGTCGGGTCCTGGGTCAACACCTCGCTGGCGGCTCGTATTGCCGACTCCAGGTTCCCTGCTGCCAGACTTGCCCGCGCACGTCCCAGCGCCGACGCAATCGCTTCCAGACGCTCCCGTTGCTCGGCGATCCACTGTCGCGCGGCATTCTGGAGGTCGAGAGCGGCCTGATTCCCGGGATCAACGTCGAGCGCTCGGCTGACCGCCTCGAGTGCCTGGTCGGCTTCTCGAGCATCGAGGTGAGCCCGCGCCTCGAGCAGGATGGCCGAGATCCGCTGGTCGTCCAACGCGGCACGCGCCCGTTCAAGGGCCACGACGACCCGCTCGTCGTCCGGGTCCAGGAGCGCCGCCTGTTCGGCGGACTCGAGGGCTGCCCCAACGTCGTTGTTCCGCATCGCCTCGTTCGACTGATGCACGTGATGGGCGATGGCCTCGGCGCGCCGTTTCGACAACTGCTCGCGGTGCCCGTCTGGCCTGGGTGTGCGACCGGGTGTCTGAGCCGGTGTTGAAGCGGGGGCCGGAGTGCGAGCCGGGACCAGCCTGCGCGGCGATGGGATCTGGACCGTCGAGTCCGGCAGCTCGTCGGGCTCGGATTCGAGTCGAGTCTTGACCCGGCGAACATCGAGCGCCATCGACGCCATGCTCTGATAGCGACGATTGGGATCCTTCTGAAGGGCTTTGTTGACGATGGCTTCGACCGCCAGGTCGAGGTCGGGACAGAGTTCGCGCAGTGGAGTCGGACGTTCACGCGCGACCGCGTTCATGACGCGGTTGATCGTCTCGCCGGAAAACGCCTGCCGATAGGAGAGCAGTTCGTAGAAGACCAGGCCGGCCGCAAAAATGTCGCTGCGCGCGTCAACCGGCTTCCCCTCGACCTGCTCGGGCGACATGTAGTTGGGCGTGCCGAGCAACGTGCCTCGGAGCGTCTGCGTCGAGCCCGCGACCCGCGCGATGCCGAAGTCGAGAATCTTGAGGGCTCCGCTCTGCTCCTCCATGATGTTGACCGGTTTCACGTCGCGGTGAATCACGCCCTGGTGATGGGCGTAGTCCAGGCCCGAGAGCAGCTCGAGGAACAGGTCGAACTTTCGCGACAGCGGCATCTGCACACCGCCGCGGATCTTGTCCGCAAGCGTCACGCCCTCGACGAACTCCATCACGATGTAGGGCTGACCGTCGTGGTCGCCGTAGTCGTAAATGGTGACGATGCTCGGGTGCTTCAGACTGCCGGCGGAACGGGCTTCCTGCAGAAAACGATCATGGAGCCCGTCGTCCACCACGTGCAGCACCTTGATCGCCACCTGCCGACCGATCTTCGGATCGCGCGCGCGATACACGACGCCCATGCCGCCGCTTCCGTGACGGTCGATGACTTCGTACCGGCCGATCGTTCTGGGCAGGTTGGGTGAGGGCACGCAAACAATCCTTGAGGGTGGACGCGATTATAGCGGTCTCGCCGGCAGCGACGACTCTCCGACCACGCGAAGAAACTCCGCCCGTCGCGAGATTCCGAGCTTGCGGAAAATGTGCTTGCAGTGCGTCTTCACCGTGTCGTGGCTGATGAACAGGGTCTCGGCAATTCGGCGGTTGGTCGTGCCCGTGAAAACCAGCTCGGCGATCTGGAACTCGCGCTTCGAGAGACCGTACCGGTGCAACCGGTCGGTCACCAACGGCTGCGTCTGAGCGCCCCTGGCACGGACCGCGCGGTACGTCTGTTCGAACGGCCGCTCGCTGCCAATCCAGTGCGTGCGCAAATTGAAAGACCGCCCGCCCGGGGTGGTGACGGTCTGGGACGCGACGCGGCGCCGACTTCCGTGTGTGAGCGGCGCAGTCTCGGGAGGCAACACAGGCGGATCGCCGCCGGCAGGGTAACGCTCGACCAGCACACCGTTGGCATCGAACAGGGCCAACCACTCGTCCTGGGTCGTGATGCTGGCCTCGAGCATCGCGCGGCGTCGATGGTCGGCTTCGAGCGAGAGCGCCCGACCGAGCGCCGAGTGAATCAGCGCGCTGATGCAGGCCATGACCGCGCCGTCGTTGAGCGGTGAGAACTTGGGAAACCCAGCGGCCGACACAAGCCCGTGGTCGCTTGATGCCAGCGCGCCCACCTTGATCAGGAGCAGCGTCGAGTCGGCAAACGTCCCCTGGTAGGTGCCGTCCTGCCTGCCGAGAAAACCAAGGCGGGTCAGGAATGCCGCGAAGCCACGCGGACAGTTGTGCGAGGCAGCCCTGCGACCAATGCCACCCGAACCGAAGGCATCGATGGCAAACCATGTGGCGGGCAGGCCCTGGAACAGGCCCGCGAGAGCCGCCACCACGTCAAGAGGGGCTCTGGCCTCGGACACTTGCATGAGGCAACTGGCGATGAGCCGGAAGAGGGCGTTGCGCTGGAGAGTCGAGGACGCCACGCCGTGCGCCTCAGTGGAAGCGCAGCGTGACGGCGCCGCCGAGGCCAATCTGATCGCCCCGGCGCAACAAGGCCGGCTCGCCCGGCCTGAGAGTCCGTCCATTGAGCAACGTGCCGTTGGTGCTGCGGTCGACGACGAAGTACCGTCGGCGCTCTTTCACGACGTCGCAGTGGTGCCTCGACAGCCGGCGCATGGGGTCCGGGATCACCCAGTCCACCTCGTTGCCCATACCTATTGAAACGAGCCCCTTCTCCAACGTGAACACGCGACCGGGTTCGGGACCATCGAGCATCTCCAGCGTGCTGCCGCGTCGCCACGCGTAGAACACCAGGCCGCCCAGTACCACGACGGTAATCACGCCGATGCCGCCCCAGAGTTCGATGGTGCGCGCACGCTGGGCCGAGCGTTCTCCGGCGATGCCCTGGTCCAGGCGGCTGATGCCATCCTGTTGCGCTGTGGTCAGCTGTTGTCCGTCGGTCAGATTGCGGGCGGCGTCCAACTCGGCCTGGGCTCGCGCCAGCGCGTCCGCGGAGCGCGATCTTTTTGCATCGATGAGCGCCTGCTGTCCCTGCCCCAGCCTGATACTCAATTGCCGGGCCAGCGCCTCGTCGGTCCGCTTTCTGATCTCGCCGTCGGTCACGATCGTGTCCAACGCGTTGATTTGATCGCTGAGTTCCTTGAACCGTGTGCGAGCCAGGACATCATCCGGGTCTTGGCGAACGATCTTTTCGTACAGGTCCCGCGCCTTGATCAAAGGCGCCTTCTTGTCGGCGCCAGATTTCGACTGCGCGAGCTTCTCGGCATCGAACGCCTGGGTCTTGAGGTCCCTGATGAGACCCGCCGTCAGGTCGTCCACGCGCCCGCCCCCCGCGGGCGCAGACGACGGGGCCTGCGCTCCGTCGGCAGGCGGCACCGTTGCGGCGCACAGCGTTCCGACCAGCGCCAGCAGGAGCGCAACTCGACAGATGGGCTTCACGATGCAACTCTTCAGAAAGGGCAGGATAACCCAAAGGTG
>JBEBGB010000741.1:0-2709 GCA_040081675.1 Vicinamibacterales bacterium | reverse complement strand
GGCGCGCAGAACTACATCGCTGGCATGTTCGAGAACCTCCGGCCCGCAGCGCCGCAGTACTGTGCGACGGCAGCCGGTTGCTCCTACGGCGACGCGACTCATCCCACGACGCTGGTGGCCAACAATCAGGACCTGACCAAGCCTGCCGTCGGTGGCGACACGTGGACGCGTGGCGAAACACTGAACCTGACGTGGCAAGCCACCCCGAAGAACAAGTTCACGGCGCTCGCTCACTTCAACCAGCGCCTCGTGGACTGCAACAACTGTGCGGCGACCGTGTCGCCCGAAGCCGGGATCTACTTCACGCATCGTCCGGAGTACATCCTCCAGACCACGTGGAGCAACCCCTACACGAACAAGCTGCTCTTCGAAGGCGGCTTCACGTTCTACAACGAGCGCTGGATCTTCGGACCGCAGCCCGACGCCGTGAACGGATACGGTCCCGATTCGGTCATCTCGAAGACGGAGTCGTCGCTCGGCATCACCTACGGTGCGAACAACGTGTTCACCACCGCATACAACCACCAGTACAACATGCGCGCCGCCGCAAACTACGTCACGGGCAGTCATGCCTTCAAGTTCGGCATGCAGGACATGTGGGGCACGCGTCAGTACACTTACGACACGAACCAGGCGCAGGCGTGGACGTTGAACCGGGGTATCCCGACCACGATCACCCAGTACGCACGGCCGCTCATCGATCTCGAGCATCTGAAATCGGCGCTCGGCATCTACGCCCAGGACCGCTGGTCGGTCAGCCGCTTGACCGTGAGCTACGGCATTCGTTTCGACTACCACGTGGCATATGTGCCGGCGCAGACCCTGGCAGCCATCCCCTTCGTTGGCGCCCGTCAGTACGATCCGATCAACAACGTGCCGAACTGGAAGGATCTGTCGCCGCGCGTCGGCGCGACGTACGACTTGTTCGGGAACGGCAAGACGGTCGTGCGCGGGAACTGGGGCAAGTACCTGGCCAGCGAGTCGACCAACATGGCGACGCTCAACAACCGCGTCAACACGTCCGTCAATAGCGCCGCCCGCACCTGGACGGATAGCAATGGCAACTTTGTACCGGACTGCAACCTGTACAACTCGGCCCTCAATGGCGAATGCGGACTGCTCAATGCCCCGCTGGGGTCGCTCAACGTGGCCGCTGCATACTCGTCGGAAATCACGACTGGATTCGGCGTGCGTCCGAACGACCAGGAGGTCGCGTTCGGATTCCAGCAGCAGATCCTGCCGCGCCTGGCGCTGGACTTCCAGTTCACGCGCCACGCATTCGGAAACTTCGTGGCCAGCGCCAACACGTCGCGCCCACCCTCCGCCTACGATCAGTTCTGTGTGACGGCGCCGAGCGCCGCGGCAGCGACCAGCGGATACACGCTGCCCAACGCAGGCCAGCAGGTGTGCGGCTTCGTCGACTTGAACCCGTCGTTCTCGACAACCGTGCCCTTCTTCCAGGTGCAGAAGGCCAGCAACTTCGGCAACGTCAGCGACGTGTACACGGGCTACGACATCAACCTGAATGCTCGCCTTCCGCGCGGCGGCATCGCGTCTGGCGGCGCGAGCATCGGCCATGAGGTGACGGATATCTGCGAGGTGGCCGGCAAGGCGAGCATCACGTACGCAGCGGTGGCCGGCGTCACAGCATCGACCTCCGGTACGCTGGCTCCAACCTACGGCTCTACCAGCGCCGCGGGCACGCCGAGCACGCTGTACTGCCGAGTGGCACCGCCGTATCAGCCCGATGTGAAGGGGCTCATCAGCTATCCGCTGCCGTGGTACGGCTTGACGGCCAGCGCCACGTTCCAGAACCGTCCCGGTCCACAGATTCTGGCGACCTACACGGCCACCAACGCTTTGGTGCAGAACCTGGGACGCAATCTGAACTCGGGTTCAGCCACCACGGGCTTGATTGCGCCCGGCACGATCTACGGCGACAGGTTTACCCAGCTCGACGTCCGCTTCGGCAAGAACTTCCGCATTGGCGGCAGCCGCCGCATTTCGGCGTCCGTGGACGTCTACAACCTGATGAACAGCAGCGCGGTTCTCACGCAGAACAACACGGTTGGACCACTCTGGAGATCGCCGACCAGCATTCTTCAGGGTCGTCTCGTCAAGTTCGGCGCGCAGCTGGACTTCTAAACAGGGGCGATAGGCGGTGGGCGGTAGGCGATTGGCAACGCCACTGCACGCTTCCTAGGCTCTGGCCGGAGTTCACGCATCAGCTCCGCTCACGGCTGAACACGATGCACAGAGCGCGGCAGGGATCTTCGGGTCTCTGCCGCGTTTTCTTTTTCAGCTCAGCTCCGCTCTGCCCATCGCCCATCGCCTACGATGAATGCTTAGCCTTTGACGGTGTAACCCCTCTTGGTCAGGCAGGCGCGGATACGATCGCGAAGGTCGCCTTGCAGTTCGATCGTGTCGTCCTGGACGGTGCCCCCGGTGCCGCACGCGCGTTTCAGCTCCTGACAGAGCTCTTTCAGAAACGCGTCGTTGCGCGGCAAGTCGTACACGACACTGACCGTCTTCCCACCGCGGCCCTTCTTCTCCATCCGCAGCTTGGCGACGATCTTCGCCGGCACCGCTTGCTGCGTGCCTGCACGCGTGCTGCACTTGCAATCGCTCGATGGCCAACCGCACGTCGGGCATGTCGCGGGGCCACCGGTTGAGTAAACGAGGCGAGACTCGGAGCGATCACTCATCTCT
>JBEBGB010000740.1:0-2713 GCA_040081675.1 Vicinamibacterales bacterium | reverse complement strand
TGGTGGTCGGCCGCCTCCTGCAGGACGGCCTGCGCATCGTCAAACCGGCCGAGTGTGAGCATCATCGCCGCGAGGTTGTCGTAGGGCGCGAAGTAGGTCGGGTCGAGGGCAATGGCACGCCGGAATGGTTCAATAGCCTGCTCGTGACGGCCGAGGGTGCTCGAGGCCAGCCCAAAGCTGTTGAACGCAAACATTTCACGCGGGTAGGTGACCATCCATGTCCGCGCCAACTCCAGCGCCTTGTCCTGGGCCTGTGTCGCGTCGCGGTAGTACCGCCACGAGATGAAAAAGCGTTCGCGTTCACTGACGCGATCGCGCAGTTCGAACGCCCGTCGCGCGAATTCTGGCGCCAGGCCGGACTGTCCAGTGTTGGCGTACACGCCAGAGAGCGCGGCCTGGGCCAGCGCGAACTCCGGATCGAGCTCGATGGCTCGCATCAAGTGCGGAATGCCCTCCCGTTTGACAGTCATCCAGCGTCCGCCCTCGAGCGCCAGCGAATAGGCCTGCAGCGCCTCGAGTGACGATGTCGTCGCTTTGGGGAGAGCGACGTCGAACTTCTGTGTCGACGAGACTGATTCCCCGAGTTTCTGGCGGAGCGTCGAGCTGGCGCGTCCGAGCGCCGACAACACCTGCTCCTTCTCCTCGACCTCCGCTTGCTCGCGAGCCATCACCTCGCCGCTGTCGGCATCGATGGCCTCGAGCGAAATGAGATAGTGGCGGCCGAGGCTGTCGATCGAACCGGCGATGAGCGCCGTGAGTCGCTCGCGCTGCGCAACCTCGCGGGCGACCGTCCGAGTGATGCCCGCGTCGACGGGTCGTTTCATCAGGCGCAGGGTGTCGCGTACCCGCTCATCGGGGAACACTCTCAGAAACGGCGATTGCTCGAGGGCGACGGCGAGTGCCACCTTCAAGGCTCCGTCGAAGACCGGATCGCCGGTGGAGTTGGCGAAATCGGTCAGGACGATTGTGTCGCGCGCGGTAAGAGTGGTTGCGCGCCGCTGGAGCAGGGCAAACCCGGCAAAGGCGAGGAGGGCCAGGATGACCGCGCCCGCCGCACCAGCCAACCACCATCGCGCCGATGTTGCCAACGTCGGCGCCCTGCGGGGAACTGCGGTCTGGGAGGCACGAACCGCTTGAAGGCGATCCTCCATCGCCGCCGCGGACGATGGACGCGCGCTTGGCTCGACGGCGAGCGCATCGAGGATCACGCGCTCGAGCAAGGGGTCGAGGTCGGCAGCCAGCGTCGAGGGTGCCGGAGGAGCGCCGGTCGGCTCGAAGTGGTCGAAGGTGTGACTACCGACAACCAATTCATAGAGGATCAGGCCGAGCGCATAGACGTCGGTCTGCTCGGAGATCGCTCCATCAGGTGTCAGTTGCTCCGGCGCCATGTAGCCGGGAGTGCCCATTCGGGTGTGACGTCCCGAGGGCGTGCGCATCACCGCGATCCCGAAGTCGGTGATGCGGACATTCCCTCGATCGTCGACGAGGACGTTGGCGGGCTTCAAGTCCCGGTGAAGGACGCCCTGCGCGTGCGCAGCGCCGAGACCCGCGCAGAGTTGGATCCCGATGTCGACGACCTTGTCCGACGAGAGCCGTCCCGCCCGGCGGAGCACCGTGGCAAGATCTTCGCCTTCGACAAGTTCCATCGAGAAGAAGATGTGACCGTCGCTCTCGCCCACGTCGAAGACGCGGCAGACCGCAGCATGCGTGATCTGTCGCGCCAGCCTGACCTCGTTGAGGACACGTCGCCGAGCATCGAGCCCCGTCGCGTGGATCAACTTCAGCGCCACGGCTGTTTCGAGGACGAGGTCGTCGGCGCGCCAGACGTCTCCCATCCCGCCCCGGCCAAGCCGCGCGATCATCCGGTAGCGATTGGCGAACAACGCGCCCGCGTGGAACGACTGCGGCTCTGGCTCGAGTGCCGCCGCCTCATCGTCATGAAAGGCCAGGAGCGATGCGACCTCGCGCTGCAGGTCCGCGTCACCGCCGCACGCCTCCGTGAGGAATGCGTCGCGGGCCGCGCCGTGAAGGTCGACGGCGGCGAGGAAGAGCGCTTTCGATCTGTCGAAGGGTGCGGACACTGGTGGACCCTCGAGGGAGTCTACTCTTGGCCCAGGCTCTTCGAAGCGAAAGTGAACGGTCGAGTCGAACGGCTACTTTGCGACGGCTTGCTTCGCGATGACCAACGCCTTGATCTTGGCGTAGGTCGCAGCCGGAATGATGTTCTTGGCGACAAGGTCGTCCTTGCCCTTGTACGGACGGCCGGCGATGATCTTCGCCGCGTACGCATCGCCGATGCCCGGCAACGCCATCAATTCGTCCTTCGGCGCCCCATTGAGGTCGACCAGCGGCTTGGCTGCTGGCGCGACCTGCTTCGCCGCCGCTGCGGAATGCTTCGGCGCTTGCGACTTGCGCTGTGCGCTTGTCGGCACGACGAACGCCAGGCTCGCAACCATCACTGCAGCAGCCATCGTGGAGAACATGCGTGTCATCCTCTACCTCCACCCCGGATGATACGAGACGCATCGAATGAATCTGTAAGTGCTCCGCGCACGGCGCGACGACGTAGGGCATGATCTCAAGGTGTTGAAAAGACAGACGCGACCGACCGGCGGTGGACACCGATGATTGAGGTTGTCGAGGAGTCGTCCACGGCCCTGGCGCAGTATGCGCAGATTCCCATCGCATTCACGGTCAACAGGATCTTCGAGGT
>JBEBGB010000739.1:0-2715 GCA_040081675.1 Vicinamibacterales bacterium | reverse complement strand
CAACCTTTGGTTCGAACGCCGTAGCCGCGATGACGCCGTCATGCAGCCATCGGCGCCAGTCACGATCGAAGTCCGCGGACGGCTTGGCCTGTGCCCAGTGATCTCGCACCAGGTCGTAGGGCGAGCGTTCGGGTTGATCGCTGAATACGCCGATCACTTCGTGGGCCGACCGGCCGTTGTAGAGCGGGGCGATGAGCGGTTGCACGATGGACGCGGTACCGTCGTGGCCGCGTGCGTCGCTCCAGGTCTCCAGGAAATGTGCCTCGGGAATCTGCCACTGGCAGCGTTCGGCTGTTTCGTCGATGAACTGCGCCAGGTAAACGCGCGTGGCGACCTTGTCGAGGGCCTGCGAGAAATTCAGATCGGTCGGAACGTTGTAGACCGGGTTGCCGCCCAGAATGATCAGCAGTTCAACCTTGCCGGCATTCATGTCCGCGATGAGCGTGCGCAACGAGTCGTCCTGGTCAACCGGCTCGACGTCCACGGTCTGCGTGTAGACGACGGTCTGGCCGACGTTGCCGAGGGCCTGATTCATCGCGTGCGCGAGCGCGTGAACGGCCGGTGGCTGCGAAGCACCCGCCATGACCAGACTCGTGCCGCGGTGGGCCTGCAGGTCTTTGGCAACCGCGGCTGCCCACTTCTGAACGTCGGCACTGCCGGCCGCAGCCGACCCGACGCCAATGCCCGCGGCGATCTGACGTGCCGCGCCAGCAATCTCGCTCGGCTTCAGGCCGAGCCGATGGTCCGCTCGCGACCCGGTCGACGTCGGCATCGTCTCGAGCACGTAGAGGCGATTCATCCGGTCGATCGCTTCGGGGCGCCGGCGCGACGCGAACTGACGCGCGTACGCCAATCCGCCAGGCCCCGACGCCAGAAAATCGTCGTCCAGCGACAGGATGACGTCGGCCTTCTCGATGTCGTAGCGCGCCTCGACGAATTCACCAAACGCCAGCTTCGATCCAAGGCGCGCGTTGTTGCGCCCAACCGGTTCCCACTGGTGCCAGCGCGCCTGCGGAAGACGCCCGAGCAGTTCCTTGATCTGACCACCCAGCGTGGGCGAGCCCACGGTCTCGGACAGAATGCGGACGCCAACACCCTGCAGCGCCTGCTGCGCAGCGAACAGCGCTCGCATCGAGGCGACGAACGACGACCACGAAGCGACGTCGCCCGCATTGGTCACCGAGCGCGCGCGATCGGGATCGTAGATGTTGAGTATCGAGGCCTGCGCGAAGACGTCAGCCGCACCGAGACTGCTCGGGTGCTGCGGGTTGCCCTCGATCTTCGTGGGGCGCCCCTCATGGCTCTCGATCAGCAGACCTGTGGCCACGCCCCCGAGCGACATCGCAGTCGCGTAGTACATCGGCTTGCCGGGAACCAGTTCCTCGGGCTGCCTGACGTAGGGAACGATCGCTTCCTCGGGCTGCGTCGTGCAGGCGGTGACGCCGGCCAGGGCCAGCGACGCGCCCATCAGCTTGAGGAAAGACCGGCGTGTGGCCGGGTCCGTGATCGCTTCGACTTCGGAGGGGAATTCGTTGTGGAGTCGCTCGACGAACGTCGGGTCGTCCGCGAGTTCGTCCAGCGTTCGCCAGAAAGCTTGTCCGGTCTTCATCGGTGACACGTCGAGCAGCTCGTAAGCTTCTGAATCTGATATTCGGCGACCAGCGCTTTGCCGAGCTCCAACTGGTCGGTGTACGTCGTCGCGCCAACCTTCACCGGATGCTGCGACGAAGGCTGTCGGTAGTCGACACGGAAGACCGCATCTCGCGGCCGCACGTTCCGCTCGGGATTGCGATGGCAATCAAGACACCAGGACATCTGGAGGGTGCTCGCCTGCCACATGAGCGGCATTTGATCGACCTGTCCATGGCAGGTCGTGCAGCCGACGCCTTTGTCTATGTGGATGCTGTGATCGAAGTAGACGAAGTCGGGCAGGTCATGCACCCGCGTCCAGCGCAGTGGCGTGTTCGAGTTGAAGCTCGCCCGAACCGGCTCCAGGAACGGCGCATTCGAAAAAATCTGCGAATGGCAATTCATGCAGGTCTTGGTGGGCGGGATCCCTGCGAAACGCGACTGCTCGACCGACGTGTGACAGTAACGGCAGTCGATGCCATTACCCGCCACGTGTCGTTCGTGACTGAACTGGATCGGCTGCTCGCGTGCAACGTTCTGCCGCGTGACCCACGGGGACATGCTCAACTCGTACAACAGTCCGAGCAGCAGGCCGATGAGCGTAACCGCGCCAATGATGCTGACGCGAGAGATGGAATTAGCGCTTCGAGGAAAGATCTGCGACATCAGTCCGTAATGGGCAGCGCACGCACTCGGTTGAACGGAATGACATCCGTCGAAAGTGGCGCTGCCAAACGAGTCCCACGGAGCTTACAGCGTTTGACGCCGAAGCGCGACAACTATTTTGTGAAAGTTTTCACGTAGGGGTCAAGTTCCACAGCGAATACGCGTGAAGTGACGGAAAATCGGCGTGAACCGGTCCCGGCACCACACCCTGCCGAAGCCCTCAATGGCCCTTGCATGTAAACGAGCGGCACACAGCGTAACTCGATCCACACAAAATTCAAAAACCCTGATCTGCGAATCGAAAAATCTGTGGAGACGTCGCGAGAGGTGGACCGACACGGTCGTCGTCCACTCGTCCGACGCACTGGTGCACACCGCGCACGACTACGCGTCGCGTTCATCGTCATCACGTTTGTGTTC
>JBEBGB010000139.1:0-10353 GCA_040081675.1 Vicinamibacterales bacterium | reverse complement strand
TGCGGCGCACAGCGTTCCGACCAGCGCCAGCAGGAGCGCAACTCGACAGATGGGCTTCACGATGCAACTCTTCAGAAAGGGCAGGATAACCCAAAGGTGTGAGATGTCAAGCGGCGGAACTCGAGAATTCGTTAGGAGATCCCCGCGCTCGGCGCAATTCATCCTTTTGGGTGATTGACACTAATTTCACCCAAACAGAAACTTCGCGGCACTACCGGGACCGCACCGGTTTCCGAAGGGCAGAACATCATGGCCAAAGAGAGTATTCAGAAGAAGTTGACACGCGTTCGCAAGCCGCGAGTCCACATCACCTACGACCTCGAAGTGGGTGATGCGATCGAGGAGAAGGAACTCCCGTACATCGTGGGCGTGCTGGCCGACCTGTCCGGTCAGCCCAAGGACAAGCTCGCGCCCATCAAGGAGCGCAAGTTCGTCGAGATCGATCGCGACAACTTCAACCAGGCCCTGGCCGGCATGAAACCGCGTCTGTCGTTTCGCGTGCCGAACCGCCTGGCCAACGACGACAGCCGCATCGGCGTCGAACTCGAGTTCAAGCACATGGACGACTTCGGCCCCGAGGCCGTCGCCCAGCAGGTGGAACCCATCCGCAAGCTGGTCGAAGCGCGCACACGCCTGAACGAACTGGCGCTGAAGATCAACGGGAGCGACAAACTCGAAGAACTGCTGCAGGACGTGGTGCAGAACACCGACGCGCTCAAGCAGATCACGGCCGCGGCGACGCCGGGTGACGGGAAGGATAAGTAATGCCCGAACAGAAATCATCGAAGGGCGCCCGGACGACCGAGACCGAGGCCCAGGGCGTCAACCTCCTCGAGCAGATTGTCGACAACTTCACGCCGAACGCGGACTTGCGCGGCAGCGCCAGGGACATCATCGCGGACTTTGCGCGGCAGGTCCTCGACGGCGCCATTGTCTACTCGAAAGACACCGAGACCATGGTGAAGGCGCGCATTTCGCAGCTCGACAAGCTGATCTCGGATCAGCTGAACGAGGTGATGCACGCGCCGGAATTCCAGAAGCTGGAAGGCTCGTGGCGCGGTCTGCACTACCTGGTGCATCAGTCGGAGACGAGCCCAAATCTCAAGATCAAGGTCATGAACGTCGCGAAGAAGGACCTGCTGAAGGATCTGGAGCGGGCTCCTGAATTCGACCAGAGTGCGATCTTCAAGAAGGTGTACGAAGAGGAATACGGCGTGTTCGGCGGCCAGCCGTTTGGTCTGCTGGTGGGCGACTACGAGATTGCCAACCACCCGCAAGACCTCTCGATGCTGGAGAAGATGGCGGGCATTGCCGCTGCGGCGCACGCGCCCTTCATCTCCGCAGCCGACCCGAAGATGCTCGACCTGCCAAGCTTCACTCAGCTCGAGAGCAAGCGCGACATCTCGAAGATCTTCGACTCGGTGGAGTTCACCAAGTGGCGATCGTTCCGCGAGAGCGATGACTCGAAGTACGTCGGTCTCTGCCTGCCGCACGTGCTCATGCGCCTGCCCTACGGCGAAGCCACGGTTCCGGTGGAATCGTTCAGTTTCGAGGAGGACGTCGACGGCACGGATCACTCGAAGTATCTGTGGGGCAACGCCGCGTATGCGTTCGCTGCCAGGACGACAGATGCCTTTGCGCAGTACGGCTGGTGCACGGCCATCCGCGGCGTGGAAGGGGGCGGCCTCGTGGAGGGACTCCCCACTCACACGTTCCGGACCGACGAGGGCGACGTGGCGCTGAAGTGCCCGACCGAATTGCAAATCGGGGATCGGCGCGAGAAGGAACTGGCCGACGCCGGCTTCATCCCGCTGGTGCACTGCAAAGGACGCGACTATGCCGCGTTCTTCTCCGTGCAGTCGGCGCAGAAGCCGAAGAAGTTCGACCAGCCCGCTGCCACGGCGAACGCCCGGCTGACCTCGCAGCTCCAGAACACGATGGCCGTCGCGCGGTTCGCGCACTACATGAAGGCCATCGCGCGTGACAAGGTCGGCAGCTTCATGTCGCGCCAGAACTGCGAGGACTTCCTCAACCGCTGGATCACACAGTACGTGCTGCTCGACGACAACGCCGGGCAGTTCGACAAGGCGAGGCTGCCGCTTCGAGAGGCCCGCGTGGTGGTGGAGGAAATCGCGGGTAAGCCGGGTTGCTACCGCGCGGTCGCGCACCTGCGGCCGCACTTCCAGCTGGATGAACTCGACGTATCGCTGCGGCTGGTTGCCGACCTGCCCGAGTCGAAGAGATAGGCGCTCAGAAGTTTCGGACTATTCAGGAGGATTCGCATGCCGTTTGACGCGTTTCTGAAGCTCGGGAGCATACCCGGGGAGTGCACCGACGACAAACACAAGGAGTGGATCGAAATCCTCTCTTATCACTGGGGTGCGTCCCAGGCGACAGGTGGCCAGGCCAGCATGACGGGTGCACACGCCGGTCAGCGGGTCGACATTCAAGACTTCTCACTCGTGAAGCAGCTCGACAAGGCCTCTCCAAAGCTCTTCATGGCCTGCTGCACAGGCGAGCACATCAAAGAGGTGAGCGTCGAACTGTGCAAGGCTGGTGGCGACAAGCAGAAGTACATGACCTACAAGTTCACGGATGTCCTGGTGTCGTCCGTGCGCCCCGGCGGAAGCTCGCAAGGCGGCGATGCGTTGCCGCTCGAAGAGGTCAGCTTCCGCTTCTCGAAGTGCCAGCTGGAATACATCCCCATCGACAAGACCGGCAAGCCTCAGGGGCAGGTGCCAGCGGGCTGGGACCTCGCGCTGAACAAGAAGGTTTGACGCCACGCCCAGTTCTTGCTGAGCGGCTATGAAGGGGGCAGATCACGAGATTCGGGTCGTTCAGTCAGTGATTGACCGGCTGATTGACGAGGAACCTCGAAACTCTCGGGATCTGCTACCCACCCGTGCCGACACCGTGCGTGCGCTGCGTGGTGCGGTGCAACGCGACCTGGACGAACTGCTGAACACGCGCAACAGCTTCGCCGATCTGGCCCCGGCCTTTACCAAGGTCCGCGCATCGGTCATCGCGTACGGACTCCCCGATTTCAGCACCGTGGGCACCCGGAGTGATCTGGATCACAACCGGCTCTGCCAGGCCATCAGAAAAGCGATCGAGACCTTCGAGCCGCGCCTGACGGACGTGTCAGTCACCGTCGTCGGCACCCGAGACCGTCCTGATCGACCGTGGGCGCCGAAGGACGCGGTGCGCATTCGTATCGACGCCCGCCTCGCAATGGACCCGTCGCCCGAGTCCGTCGCCTTCGACGTCACCCTGCCAGTCGTGTCCAGCCACAAAGTCGAGGTCCGGGAACGTGAGTGATCCGGGACGTACCGACGAACTACTCAGCTACTACGAGCGTGAGCTGACCTACTTCAGTGACCTCGCCGCAGGATTCGCCGAGAAGTACCCGAAGATTGCTGGCCGCCTGCAGTTGGAGTCCGGCAAGTCTCGGGATCCGCACGTCGAACGCCTCATCGAGGCGTTTGCGTTCATTGCCGCGCGCATCCACCTCAAGGTCGACGACGAGTTTCCGGAGATTACCGAATCGATTCTTCAGATTCTGTATCCCCACTATCTCGCGCCGATCCCGTCGATGGCCGTCGTGCAGTTCGCGCTCGATCCCGAGCAGGGCAAGCTCTCGACCGGCTACACCATCGAGCGACAACGTCTCCTGCATGCGAAGCAGGCGAACGACACGACGTGCAAATTCCGCACGTGCTATCCCGTGACGCTCTGGCCCATTGACATCACCGGCGTGCGCCTGGAGACGCCCGGGCCAGCCGGCACTGGTGGCGCGGCTGCACCTGCGGCGCTGGTCATCGACCTGCGAGCCTTCCGCGACATCAAACTCGCCGATCTCAAGGTGGATCGGCTGCGCTTCTTCCTCGACGGCGGAGGCCAGCTGGTGCATCGGTTGTACGAAGCGATCTTCGGCCACTGCACCAGCGTGGAGTTGCGACGCCCCGACGGTGCTGCCGTCTCTCTCGGGCCAGCGTCGCTCGCCGAAGTCGGGTTCGAGAAGGATCAGGGCCTCCTGCCCTACTCGCATCGCTCCTTCCTCGGCTACCGCTTGCTGCAGGAGTACTTCCACTTTCCAGAGAAGTTCCACTTCTTCGAGATCCGCGGGTTGCAGGCGTTGAAGACGCACGGCTTCACCACAGAGGCGAGCCTGGTGCTGCACCTGGACGCGCCGCCCCGCATCGAACAGAAACTGGATCCGAAGCACATTCGTCTGGGATGCGCGCCGATTATCAATCTGTTCGAGAAGCTCGCGGAGCCCATCAGACTCGACCACGCACACACCGAGAACCGCGTGGTCGCCGATCAGCGTCGCCAGACGACCACCGAGGTCTACGCGATTAACGAAGTGACCGAGTTCTCGCCAACCGCAGGCCAGACCGTGAGCTTCCAGCCGTTCTACTCGTTCAAGCACTCCTTCGCGCGACAGAAGCAGCACGCCTTCTGGCACGCGACGCGGCGTCCGTCGGCGCGCAAGGACGACCCGGGTACCGAGGTGTACCTGACGCTGGTCGACCTCGACTTCCGCCCGACACGTCCGGCGTCCGACGTCCTCATGGTCAATGTGACCTGCTCGAACCGCGACCTTCCTGGCGCACTGCCGTTCGGCGACCCGGACGGCGACTTCACACTCGAGGGGGCGGCGCCGATTCGCCGCATCACGTCGCTGGTGCGGCCCACACGAACCGTGCGTCCGCCGCTGCGGCACGGGGCGCAGTGGCGCTTGATCTCTCACCTCTCGCTCAACTTCCTGTCGCCGGTCGAGGGTAAGGGCGAGGCCGGCAAAGGCGACCCCGAGGTGCTGCAGGAAATTCTGAAGCTGTACGACTTCTCCGACTCGGAGGCGGTGCAGCAGCAGATTCTGGGCCTCACCGGCGTCAGCAGCCGGCAAGTGTGGCGGCGCATTCGCTCGGAACGCGGCAGCGGCTTCGCCCGCGGGATCGAGGCGACGCTCGAATTCGACGAGGCCAGCTATGTTGGGACCGGCGTCTTCTTGTTCGCCTCCGTGCTCGAGAAGTTCCTTGGGCTCTACGTCTCAATCAATGCCTTCAGCGAGATGATTGCCACCACGCCGCAGCGGGGCGTGGTCAAGCGCTGGCCGCCACGCTCGGGATTGCAGCCACTGCTATGAACGACGCCGACCTGGGTCTCGACCAACGGCTGTACAGCGAGCCCTACCGCTTCGAGTTCTTCCAGGCGGTGCGGTTGCTCGAGCGCCTGTACCCCGAGCGGCGGCGCGTCGGCCACTTCGAGTCGCCAAAGGACGAAGTGGTGCGATTCCGGAGCCGCCAGTCCCTCGAGTTTCCTGCGAGTGTCATCCACGAGATCGCAGCGTCGGAAGACGAGACCGGTACAGTCCCCGATTCCATGCTGGTGAACTTCATGGGGCTGACCGGACTGCAGGGCCCGATGCCGCGGCACTACACGCTCCTGCTGACCGATGCCAGCCGGACGTCCCACACGAGAGCACTGGCGGCCTTCCTCGATCTCTTCAACCACCGCCTGATTTCGCTCTTCTACCGTGCGTGGGAGAAGTACCGCTTCCCAATTGCGTATGAACGGGGCGACACCGACGCCTTCTCGCAGTATCTTTACTGCTTCATCGGGCTTGGCACACCCGGACTGCGCGGTCGCCTGCACATCGACGATCAGATCCTGCTCTACTACGCTGGACTGCTCGCGCAGCGGCCACGCTCGGCGGTGGCGCTGGAAGGGATTCTCGAGGACTACTTCGGTGTGTCGATCGAAGTCGTACAGTTCCAGGGCGAGTGGTTCGAGATGAACGCCGACCTGCTCTCGAGCATCGGCGAACCGGGCCAGAACCACCAGCTGGGCGTGACCGCGGTGCTATGGGACCGGATCTTCGATCCGCAGGCGCGCTTCCGGGTCAACGTCGGCCCGCTCGACTACGCACAGTTCCAGGATTTTCTCCCCGGTTCTGACGCCTACGTGCACATCGTGGAGCTGACGCGGTTCTTCGTGGGCGAGGACATGAACTTCGAAGTGCGGCCGGTCCTGCGTCGCGAGGAGGTGCCCTGGTGCGTGCTGGGCACGGACGCCTCGGTGCGCCTGGGCTGGTCGATGTGGCTGAAAGAAGCCGAGTTCGAGCACGATGTGGCGCAGCCGGTCTTCGAGGCGAGAGTGGCTGCAGCATAGGTAGGACACCGATGACAAATCTCAAATCGTTGCTGGGAAAGCTGAACGAGACCTCCAGGCGCACGCTCGAAAGCGCCGCCGGCCTGTGTCTGTCACGTACCAACTACGAAGTGGACATCGAGCACTGGCTCTCGAAGCTGCTCGACGTGTCGAATGCGGACATCCGTCGTATCAACGACCACTTCGGCGTGAACGGGTCGCGGTTGTCACGCGAGCTCACCACCGCCATCGACCGCTTCAAGACGGGCAACGCGCGCACGCCGGCATTCTCGCCGCGGCTGCCGAAGCTCATCTCGGAGGCGTGGCTCGTGGCGTCGGTCGACTTCGGCGCCCCCGTCATCCGCTCGGGCCACCTGCTGCTGGCGCTGCTCGCCAACGAAGAGTTGTCGGGGCTGGTAAAGCAGGGCGCGAAGGAATTCCAGCTCATTGAAGTGGACGGGCTGCGTCAGAAGTTTGCTGCGATCGTGGCCGGCTCCGAGGAAGACACCGCGGCAGTCGCGGCCACGCCGGGCGGCCCTGAAGGTTCCGCGGGCGCGGTGCCCGCCGGCACCAAGGCACTCGACAAGTTCACCATCGATCTCACGGCGCGCGCAAAGAAGGGGCTCATCGACCCGGTCACCGGGCGCGACTTCGAGATCCGCCAGATGGTCGACATCCTCATGCGACGCCGGCAGAACAACCCGATCCTCACTGGCGAGGCCGGCGTCGGCAAGACCGCGGTCGTCGAAGGACTCGCGGTGCGCATTGCCGAGGGCGACGTGCCACCGCCGTTGGCCAAGGTCGCACTGCGCACGCTCGATCTGGGTCTGCTGCAGGCGGGCGCCGGCATCAAGGGCGAGTTCGAGGAGCGGCTCAAGTCGGTCATCGAGGAAGTGAAGGGTTCGCCGCAGCCGATCGTGCTCTTCATCGACGAAGCGCACACGATGATTGGAGCGGGAGGGGCCGCTGGTCAGAACGACACCGCGAATCTGTTGAAACCCGCACTCGCGCGCGGCGAGTTGCGCACGATCGCGGCGACGACCTGGGCCGAATACAAGAAGTTCTTCGAGAAGGATGCGGCACTGGCCCGCCGCTTCCAGCCAGTCAAGATCGAAGAACCCTCGGTCGAGCAGGCCATCGTCATGATGCGGCACCTCGCGCCGAGGCTCGAGAAACACCACCAGGTGCGCATCCTCGACGAGGCCGTTGAAGCGGCTGTCCGCCTGTCGGCGCGCTATCTGAGCGGCCGGCAGCTGCCGGACAAGTCGGTGAGCATCCTCGACACGGCGTGCGCGCGGCTGGCTATCTCACAGAGCTCGGTTCCCGCGGCCCTCGAGGACGCGCGGCGGACCCTGACGGCGATCGAGCTCGAGACGGGCACGCTCGAGCGCGAGCAAGTCACCTCGCCCAACCATGACGAGCGGCTCGGCGAACTGAAGGTCGACCGCGAGAAGGTGCTCGCGCAATTGCAGGCACTCGAGACGCGCTGGGAACAGGAGAAAGCGCTCATCCAGAAGGTGCGCGACCTGCGGGCACAGCTCGAGGCCTCGGCAGCGGCGCGGGCAGGTATTGCAGCAGCGCAGGCCACGCCGGAACCAGTCGCAGCCGCGACGCCTCCCGGTGCGGACGCGTTGATGCCCGTGGTCGCGACTACTCCCCTCTCCGAGGCGGACCGCCTGGCAGCGCAGGCCGAACTGGCGCGGCAGGTCGGTGAGCTGGCCACCCTGCAGGGCGAGCAGCCGCTGCTGCAGGTGGTGGTCGACGCACAGCTGGTTGGCGACGTCATCTCCGGCTGGACCGGCATTCCCGTGGGCCGCATGAAGGGTGACGAGATCCAGACGATTCTCGCGCTGAAGGATCGGCTGCAGCAGCGTGTGCTCGGACAGGCGCATGCGCTCGAGATGATCGGCGAGCGGATTCAGATCTCCCGCGCGCGGCTCGAAGATCCGCGCAAGCCGATTGGCGTCTTCATGCTCGTGGGACCGAGCGGCGTCGGCAAGACGGAAACGGCGCTGTCGCTGGCCGAAACGCTCTACGGTGGCGAGCAGAACCTCATCACCATCAACATGTCGGAGTACCAGGAAGCGCATACGGTCTCCAGCCTCAAGGGATCGCCACCCGGATACGTCGGCTACGGCGAGGGCGGCGTGCTGACCGAGGCTGTTCGCCGCAAGCCGTACAGCGTCGTGCTGCTGGACGAAGTCGAGAAGGCACACCCCGACGTGCTCGAGCTGTTCTTCCAGGTGTTCGACAAGGGGATGCTCGAGGACGGCGAGGGACGGGAGATCGACTTCAAGAACACGGTAATCCTGCTCACGTCGAACGTCGGAACAGACACCATCATGAAGGTCTGCGCCGACCCGGAGACCAAGCCGGATCCGATGCCGCTGGCCGACATGCTGAGGACCGACTTGCTGAAGTCGTTCCCGCCGGCGTTCCTTGGACGTCTGATCGTCATTCCGTACTACGCAATTTCGGACGGCATCATGCGGCAGATTATCCAGCTGCAGCTGCGGCGCATCCAATCGCGCATTGCGGTGAACCACCGGGCCACGCTCACCTTCGGCGACGAACTGGTCGAAGCCATCAAGGCCCGCTGCACCGAAGTGGACAGCGGCGCACGCAACGTCGAACACATCCTGTCGCGCACGCTACTGCCCGAGATCTCGCGCGAGATCTTGTCGCGCATGGCGACGGGACAACCATTCACATCGGTGCACATCACCGCCGACGGCGCGGGCGCGTTCACGTACGCGGTGGCCTGACCGCCGAGAGGTACCGACAAGAACCGGAGTCGTCATGCCGTTCACGCAACTACATCGACACCTCGCGTTCGGCTCACCGCTCGGGGAAGACGCGCTGCTGCTCACGCGCATGCGAGGGCGCGAGGGGATCTCGCAACTGTTCCAGTTCGACCTGGAGCTGCTCTCCGAGAATCCGGCGCTCGACTTCTCCGCCATCGTCGGCAAGAACGTCACGATCCGCGTGAACCAGCTGGATCACACAGACCGGTTCTTCAACGGCATCGTGAGCCGCTTCGCTCAGGCCGGCGGCGGCGAAACCTTCACGACGTACCGCGCCGAAGTGGTGCCGTGGCTCTGGCTGCTGACGCGTACGGCGGACTGCAAGATCTTCCAGATGATGCAGGCGCCCGACATCATCATGAAGGTGTTCGGCACCTACGGCCTGAGCAACGTCAGCAACCGACTCTCGGGGACCTACCCGGAGCTGGAGTACTGCGTCCAGTATCGCGAGACCGACTTCAACTTCGTCTCGCGCCTCATGGAGCGCTTCGGCATCTTCTATTTCTTCGAGCACACGAACGGCACGCACACGCTGGTGCTGGCCGACTCCAACGGCACGTTCGCGGCCTGTCCCACTCAGTCCACGGCTCGCTACCAGACGACGCTCGGGGCCACCCGAGGCGACGAGGATGTCATCACCGGCTGGACGCAGGAACGCGAGATGCGCTCGAGCCGGTACTCGCTGATGGACTTCAACTTCAAGACGCCGCCGCTGAACCTGCAGGCGAACGTCGCCAGCGTGCTGCCTCCGCCGGCCGGCATGTCGTTCGAGCTGTACGACTACCCGGGCGAGTACATCGTGAAGGACGTGGGTGAAAACCTCGCCACGGTTCGTATCGAGGAAGAGGAAGCGGCCACCGTGCTCACGCAGGGCACGGGCAACTGCCGCTCGTTCACCTCAGGCTATACCTTCACGCTGGAGGAGCATCCGCGAGGCGACGTGAACCAGACGTATATTCTGCGTTCCATCGAGCACGTCGCCGCCGAAGGCTACGAGTCGGGCACCTCCGAAGGCGGGTTCAGCTACTCGAACCACTTCGCCTGCCTGCCGCTGTCGGTGCGCTATCGCTCGCAGCGGGTCACCCCCAAGCCTGTTATCCAGGGCCTGCAGACGGCGGTGGTGTGCGGCGTGCCGGGTCAGGAGATCTGGACCGACAACTACGGACGCATCAAGGTGCAGTTCCACTGGGACCGCTTCGGCATGCGCGACGAGAACAGTTCGTGCTGGATTCGCGTGTCGCAGACCTGGGCGGGCAAGCGTTGGGGGTTCGTGTTCCTGCCTCGCATTGGCATGGAAGTGCTGGTCGGCTTCCTCGAGGGCGATCCCGATCAGCCGATGGTGACGGGCGCGGTGTACAACGCGGACCAGGGCCAGCCCTACACCCTGCCGGATTAC
>JBEBGB010000738.1:0-2723 GCA_040081675.1 Vicinamibacterales bacterium | reverse complement strand
CGTGGTGTAGCCAAGACGCGTGAGCGGATGGCAGAGAGCGGGCGTGAGCCCAAGTGCGACGAAAGGCATGCGGAGTACTCCTGAATTGCCTGGAGCGTTCCCTGACCGCACACAGCAGGCTGACGAATTGCGAACGAACGTCGCGCCGACAGGCGCGCAGCATCTCAGCGAGCGTTACGAGCGGGGGCAGGAATCAGCGAGGGAAATCGGCCACGGTGCAGAGACCTACTGAGTATATCGCTGATTCACCCATGCCGCACTCGTCGTCCCGGTCGGTGCATACGTCCCAGGACGACTACTTGGGCGCGACGGCCGTAAAAGGCGCGCTGCCCATCGTGTTGCCCCACATCAACGCGACTCGTCCGCCGTCGTTCTTCATGTCGATGAACGACCACGTCAACTGATCCACCGCGAAGGGTAAAGTGTCGACCTTCATCGGCACACGAACCACGTCCTTCTCGGGCGTGTACCCATACGCGCCCCACAACGCCGTCTTGTCCTGCGGATCGAACTTGGCCTGCGCGCCCCAACTCGAGACGATCAAGGTCCACGCCGGCAGCTTCAAGTCGATGAACAGGCTGTACTCACCGGCGGGCACGGTCTTGCCGCCCAACACGAGCGGCACCTCGGTCTTGAGCCGCGTGGACACGTTCGCGCCCGCGCGCCACACGATTGGCGCGGGCAGCGCGGGGCTGCCGACGTCGAGCGCGGCCTTGCCGTAGTTCTCGCCGGATCCAAACAGATCGCGTCCGCGTTGGAGCGGACGCCCGTAGGTGATCTCAATCCATTTGCCGTTCTGATACGTCTCGCGGCCAAGCGTGAACGCCGGGCGCGGTCCCTTCACCCACTGGCCGAGCACCTGCACTTGCACGGACCCCTCGGGGCTGGCCAGGCGTGTTGGCGCAGGCGCCTGCGCGGCCAGGAACGCACCAGCCACCAGGCACATCAGTCCACTCAGCGTCCACATCCGTTTCATGTCATCTCTCCTTCAGTAACGCGGTCAGCGGGAGAGCGTGTCGGACCCGCTCACGGGAACCCCGCAGATGGTGCCCGAGTAGCTCACGTTCGCGTTGATGGTTCCGCCTTGCGCGGCGGTCCCGGCGAGGCTGAATGGACAGGGAGGCGCGCCGGCGACGACGACGGCGTTGCCGGTTGTGGTCCAGTTGACGATGGTGCCGCTCAACGTACCGGACCCGGCTCCTCGGACCCCGACGCCCGCGCACGTGGCCGAGTAGTCGACCGATGCCGACGTCGCTCCGGTCGGTGTCAATGTGTAGGCGATGTCTCTGCAGAGGCCGGGCGTCGCGCTGGCAGACGCAGAACGCCAAGTGCCGCTCAAGGCGTCGAGGACGCTGGGCGTTGTCGTGGCAGACGATACCGCGGCGGACGGAGCGGTCGTCGCGCTGCCGTTCTGAGAGGCACAGGCCGAGGCGGCACAAAGGATGAGGGCGGAACCAAGGAGACGTTGCAGAACCATAGCGGGAGTATATGGCCTGATGTATCTCGACGATCAGCCCTCGCTGATGCAGTACAGGAACTTCTGACCGCGCAGGAAGATCTCGCGGTCGACGAGTACCGGCGAAGCATCGAACTCGTCGTCGAGTGTGTTACGCGCCAGGACTTCGTATTGTGGTCCAGTCCGGAGGACGATCGTCGTGCCCTCACGCCCAGCGACGTACAGGCGGCTCGCGGCCGCGACAGGCGAAGCGAACACGTTCGGCACGCCCTCGAGCCGCTGGTTCTGATAGTGCGGCTTGCCCGTCTTCGCGTCGAACGCCGACAGGATCCCTGAATTCGTCTTGAGGAAGTACAGCGTGCCGTCCACGACCACTGGTGACGGCACGTAGGGCGTATCACGCTCGAGCGACCACACGATGTGCGGCGTGCCGTCGATGTTGCCGCGCGCATCGCTCACGCGGATCGCCTTCAGGTCGTTGCCCTGAAAGCCGCTCATGAGGAACACCATCCCGTCGGCGTGCACGGGCGATGGAATCGGGTTCATCGTGAGCCCGTCCGATTCCCACACGACCGCTCCTGTCTGCAGGTCGTAGCCGCGATTGCGCCGCATCGCGGGCACGATCACCTGGGGGCGGCCGTTCACCTCGAGGATGAGCGGTGTCGCCCAGGTGTCGATCTCGTCCCGCGCGGCTCGCCAGAGCTCACGCCCGTCACGTTTGTCGAGCGCGACGACGAACGAGCCTTCGCCGTTCAAGTGATCCCAGACGACGACCAGTGTGTTGCCGTGCAAGGCCGGCGTGGATCCCTCGCCGAACTGATTGCGCATCCGCTTGTCGCCAAGGTCCTTCTTCCAGCGGAGCGTGCCGTTCATGTCGTAAGCGTAGAGACCAAACGACTCGAAGTAGGCGAACACCGTCTCGCCGTCGGTGATGGGCGAACTGGAGGCCCAGCTGCTGTTGTCCGTGTGTCCGGCTTCGTGCGGTTCCTGCTCGGCCGCCACCCGCTCCCAGAGCGTGCGGCCGGTCCGGCGATCGATGGCCAGCACGATGAACTTGTGCATGCCACGCGACCGGAGTCCTCCACGCGGCGCGTGCTGCGCGTCACCCGCGACCGACGCCGGCACCGCCGTCAGGACGAACAGCCGGTCGTTCCAGACGATGGGCGTGGCATGTCCACGGCCCGGAATCTCCACCTTCCACTTGATGTTCCTGTTCTCGGCCCATTCGAGCGGAGGGTTGGCGGTCGTGGAGACGCCGATGGCATCC
>JBEBGB010000008.1:0-36121 GCA_040081675.1 Vicinamibacterales bacterium | reverse complement strand
TGCGCCTGGTTTGTCGGGACGAAAAGGGTGGAGGGTGGGCCTCGGGCAGCACGCCGTGCTGCTGGGCCCCAACTCCGGCTGGAGCGAGGCCGCGATGGCGGGAGCACTCGCGCGGCGAATCGTGGGTCCGATTTGGCTAAAGGGAGTGCTAGTGACGGACCTGTGGGTCGGCGATCCCAATGACCCTCCCCTTTCCACCAACTCTGACGTGATGAAAGCGATGGTGCTAACGCTCACGACTGGATTGCTCGCGGTGGCATTGGCGGCTGCGGCTCTGACCACTTTCGGGTCAGGCTCGCGTATCTGGGAGGCAACTGTCACTCAGCGCGATTCTTCTGCACCGGTTATCGAGACCGCTGCACATCCCGGCAGAGCGGCGCCAATGCCGACTGAGTTCGATACTAAAAGTCACCTTACGCTGCAAGTCGTTGAAAACACAGGCCAAAATTGTGTGGCTGGATGTTAGGGACGGAATTCGCAACTTCCTGATCACGGCGGCGTGATCGGGCGTGACGCACAACCGCATCAGTCCCAGCGAGTACGCTCGGGTCTAGCCCTTCAGAATCCACACCGACCGTCCGAAATTTGTAGACATTTTTCGGACGGATTCAGGAGGCCCGGGCGCTGGTTGCAGCCCATATCCGAACGGGTATAATTCGTGACCGAGCGGGCGTAAGACTGTGCTCGCCTGGAAGGCGGGCGGGGAGCGTAATGGTTAGCAAGGTCAATCTTCGCGGCACTGATAACGCGCTGCTGGCTCTCGGTTTCGACGACGGGGAGGAACTGTCGGCAAAGGCGGCGCTCGCCTTGAAGCTCAACAGGCTAATCGAACAGCGCAAACTCAGCCAGACCCGGGTGGCCGCGCTGACCGGCATGACTCAGCCAAAGGTTTCGCAGGTGCGCCGGTACAAACTGCAGAACATCTCGCTGGAGCGGCTGATGCAGGCGCTGGTGTCACTGGACCAGCACATCGAGATCGTCGTGCAACCCGCACAGCGCGCCCATGCACCCGGCATCACGGTGGCGGCATGATGTCCCGGCTTAGGGCGGGTGGGGCGGTTCGGCGATGAAATTTGCGTATGAGGATCTGAGCGACGACCAGTTCGAGATCTTGATCGTGCTCCTGTGCCAGCGCTTGCTTGGAATGTCCGTCCAAGGTTTCGCCAAAGGGCCTGACGGCGGTCGCGATGCGAAGTTCGTCGGCACCGCTGAACTGCATCCGAGCAAAGCCGCGCCGTGGGTCGGCACGACTATCGTGCAAGGCAAGCATACCAACGGGTATAACCGCAACTTTTCTGAGTCTGATTTCTTCAGCAAGACCGCCGTGAACACTGTTCTCGGCAAGGAGATTCCGCGCATCAAGAAGCTGCGCGACGCGAAGCAGGTCGACCACTACATGCTATTCGCCAACCGGCGCCTGGCCGGCAACGCGGAAGCGGAAATACGTGACTACGTCGCTAAGAATACTGGAATCCCAGCGTCGTCGATCTACCTATGCGGCGTGGAGCAACTGGAACTGTGGCTGAAGAACTTCCCCGAGGTAGTGAAGGCTGCGAATCTCGAGCCCGTTGACTCGCCGCTCATCGTCAGCCCGGACGACCTGGCAGAAGTGGTGCAGTCCTTCGCGCGGCAGAGGGATGGACTCACAGCTGTGCTCGATGATCCACCCAGCGCGCGAGTGTCCTACGAGCGGAAAAACGCCATCAACGCCATGACCGCAGCCTATGCGAAGGCGCAGCGGCAGAGATACTTGAAAGAGACGGCGCAGATTAGGGCTTTCCTCGCGGCGCCGGAGAACTTCGAACTGCTGCGCCTGTACGAGTCCGTGGTTGACGAGTTCCAGCTCAAGATCATCGCTAAGCGGAAGAACTATCAGACCTTTGACCACGTGATGGAGTATCTGGTGGACCTGCTGTTCAACCGGGATGCCGTTCTGCGCCAGCGCGATCACAAGCGCCTGACGCGGGCTCTGCTCTTCTACATGTACTGGAACTGTGACATTGGGGAGGTGGGTGATGCTGAGGCCAACCAAGCACTCACACCCTGACCGCACAGTCATCAACGTGTCGTTGTTGCTGCTGTCGCGACTCAAGGCGCGGCGCTTTGATGAGTACAGCGTGTTGCGGATGTTCGCGAAGAAGAGCGTGCTTGGCGGCGACGTCCTGTTCCTGCCGGCGCTCAACCTCCTGTACCTGTTGGGCCTAGTCGACTATCGCCCCAAGACGGATATCGTGGAGTACGTGGGGCCAAATGAGACTGTCTAAGATCTATTGCAACAAGCCGGACGTTTTCAAGCCCGTGGTGTTCATCGCGGGACTTAATGTTGTCATGGCTGAAATCCGTCTGCCGGAGAACCGTAAGAAGGACACCCACAATCTCGGGAAGACCACGCTGGCACGACTAATCGACTTCGGGTTCCTGTTGGGAAGGGATCCCAAATTCTTCCTGTTCAAGCATTTTGACCTGTTCGAGTCGTTCGTCTTCTTCCTTGAGGTGGAGTTGGAGGATGCGTCTTTCGTCACGGTTCGTCGTAGTGTGGCGGAGGCAACAAAAATCAGCTTCAAGAAGCACGAAGCCGGTCGTCAGGACTTTACGAACTTGTCCCTTTCCGAGTGGGATCATCAGGATGTCGCCTTCGAGCGCGCACGGGAACTGCTTGATGGATTGCTCGACTGGCGTGCGCTCAAGCCCTGGTCGTATCGCAAGGCGTTGGGATACCTATTGCGCTCGCAGGAAGACTTCCGTGAGGTCTTTCAACTTCGGAAGTTCGCCTCAAAGCATGTGGATTGGAAACCGTTCCTGGCCCACATGCTGGGGTTCGACGCAAATCTGGTGTCGGAACACTACGAGAAGGAGCAGGAACTTTCCAGAAAGCAGGCAACCGAACAGACCATCAAGACGGAACTCGGCGGTTCGGTCGAGGACATCAGCAAGATCGAAGGCATTCTCTTGCTCAAGCAGAGGGATGCCGACAAGAAGCAGAAATTACTCGACGCCTTTGATTTCCGTACTCAAGACAAGGATCGCACAAGGCAGGTCGTGGATGAGGTCGATGAGCGCATCGCATCGCTGAACGCCGAACGCTACTCGCTCAGCCAGAACCGCAAGAAGGTGCTGGCCTCGCTTGAAGAGGATCAGATCCTGTTCAATCCCGATGAAGCCGAGCGGCTCTTCGAGGAGGCTGGTGTCCAGTTCAAGGGGCAGATCAAGAAGGATTTCCAGCAGTTGATCGCGTTCAACCGCGCGATCACCGAGGAACGTCGTGGCTATCTGCAGGAAGAGCGCGCGGAACTCGATGCCGAGTTGAAGCGCATCAATGCAGAACTGAACACATTGGGGAAAAGGCGCTCCGACATGCTGTCGTTCCTGAGTGGAACGGATACGTTCGGGAAGTACAAGCAGCTTTCGGACGAGATGGTCACGCTGCGCGCGGATATCACTTCGTTGGAGAACCGGCGCGGCTACCTGCATCGGCTACAGGAACTGCGCGCGGAGATCCGTACCCTAACCGATGCACGTGGCCATTTGCAGGCGCAGATCGAAGCCGACGTCGAGAAGCAGAACTCGGATCAGCACAGCTTATTCTCGACGATCCGCCTTTATTTCAGCGAGGTCGTCGAGGAGGTCATCGACCGCAAGGCGCTGTTGAGCGTTGCGCCTAACCAAGCCGGCCATCTGGAGTTCAGAGCAGAAATCCTGGACGGTTCGGGAAATGCGACCAGCGCCGATCTGGGCCACACGTACCGCAAGCTACTGTGCATCGCCTTCGATCTCGCGGTGCTGCGGTCGCACTTGGATGACAAGTTTCCGCGCTTTGCCTACCACGACGGCGTATTCGAATCGCTGGATGACCGCAAGAAGGAGAACCTGCTGACGGTTATCCATCGATATGCAGATCTTGGGCTGCAGTTGGTAATTACCCTCATCGACTCGGATCTGCCGGTTCGCGCGAAAGACAGCGACTCGGTGTTTGCGGCCGACGAGATCATCTCCACGCTGCACGACGAAGGTGATCAGGGACGCCTTTTCAAGATGAAGGCTTGGTGAAGGTCAGCGGACGTCGCGAATCGATATGAGAGACGGGCCGTCGTCACGGGCTGAAACTGCGACCCTTCTGACGCACTCCATCTCCCCGAGCACAACTTCGACTGTACGATATTCTTGCAGACGCGAAGATGCGGCGCGGACAGCGCGCCTCGCTGTCATCAGCTGATGTCCAGCGCGTCCCCTTTTCCTGGTGCGTGGACCTCGACATCGTCGTGAACGGGCACAAAGCCGCAATAGAGGCACAAGGCGCCAGTATTTGGATGTCGCCTAACCATAGCTTCACGCTCGCACCGGCCGCACCCGGATATGGCGGCGCCGGGCGACGACTTCACGGCTTCCAGGCGAATTGCCGTAACGTGAGCGGCTGTTGCCGCGAACTCCGGGATCCTGAGCATCGCCCAGAGATCATTTGGGTCTAGCAGATCGCCCATCCAGACCTCGAAATCCGCCAGTGCAATCCGATTGCTCAACAGAATCGCTCCGCGCGCCAGCGCAAGGCCTGATCGGTAATTAAACTTCGCCCCACCGTGCTGCAGTTCATTACGAAGCCGCCGCAGTCGTTTCACCGTTTCGAGTTCGGCCGGCGAGAGGTGCACTCCCGCAAGGGACAACCGCTGGATTACCGTTGGGTTATTCGGGTGATCAGCCAGCGCATCCGGGCCTTCCTGTTGCAAACGGGCCTTGAGCAGTAATTCCAGCCCGCGAAAAATGTCGGGAATAGCGTGCACCAACCGGCTAGAGTCACACCGGGCTTCAAGAAACCGTCGCACTCCTTCGCTGAGTGCATGACCTGCGTTCTCAAGGAGATCAACATCGATCGAGTCATCGGCGATCTGGTGCGCGGGGGGTGGTGCTGACTCGATTCGCGACCAGCCTGCCTCGAGGAAGACTGACGGATCCCGCTCAGTGCCGCGGATAGCGGCCTCGACCACTTCTGGGGAGGAACGGGCAAAGAACACGAACTCGTGTCTCGCTTCGTCCCACTGGTCAGTGCTCCAGATCGTGGGAGCGTCCTCGACCGAGCGGAAATCGACAATGGGAAGGTCGACTTCTTCGTCGCGGCGCCATCCGGAGTCGTCAAACAAATCGGTCCATTCCTCTGCGGTTAAGACACTCCTGGCCGCAATGGGCAAATCGTCGCGCAGGACCGCATGCATCGCCCCGCATGCCATGCACACGAGTCGTCGCTTTGTCGTGTAGACGATTTCCGCATAGTGGCAACGGCAGTTCACGTAGTACGACTCCGACTCTCCGTGCAGAAGCGCTACGATCCTTTCTCCAGCTTCGAGATAGGGCGCCTCCAGCACGCATCCAATGTGACAAGGCGTGTATTCATCGCCATCCTCAATCATCTGGTATGGGTTGACCAAGCCGAAAAACGCCTGCTGCGGCTCTCCCCATTCACGGGCCGGGGGCACGTCGTGCGCTGACAGATCGAGAGTCCCTCCGGGTTGCTGGTGCTCAAAGATCACTTCGGTGTTGGCACCAACGCGCCTCCACGAGGTGAACAACATGAACTCTTCGCTCGCAGTCGCCTGGCCGTCGACTGGCTCGCCCGCAACAACGCCGGCAATGAGTTCACGGGGAATCGTTTTCGGTTCGGCGACGATGACGCCGTCGCTAATCGTGTCAGTGAGTGGCGTCGTCAGAACCTGTCCGTCGTACATGATCAAACCGCGCGTAGTGATGACGTCATTTGCCCAGTCGACGAACGCGCGTGCCTCAACCCCGTTGTGCCTGAAGAAGCGGCGAGGTATCCAGAGGTCGATCACTTTCCGAAACGACGGTGGCGTGGGACGCCGTGGATGATTGGACGTCACTGCGCCGTTGCTGGCCGACAGCGGGCGTAGATGTCCTCGAGCACTCGACATCGCAATTATTCAATCACGCTTTCTGGTCCTGGGCGCCGCAACAGCCGATGCGCCGGGGCGAGTTCCGCGACACCCAAGCGTAAAATAGGCGGGCGTCGACTGCTGCCTTGCACCTTGTCCGATATGTGTATACAAATATCGGACATGGACGTCCAGCGGCAGATCCTCGATCGCGTGGGCGACGGTCCGGTGGCCCGCGTCTGGACGCCGGTCGATTTCCTCGACCTCGGTTCTCGCGATGCCGTCGACAAGGGACTGCAGCGGCTTGCCGCCGCTGGGCAACTCCGGCGGATCGATCGGGGTCTGTACGACGTTCCCCGGAGCAATCCGCTCACGAAGAAGCCAGCGGTTCCGGACTACCGCCAGATCATCGATGCGGTCGCTCGTCGTGATCAAGTCCGCATTCTAGTGGATGGTCTGACCGCCGCGAATGACCTCGGTCTCACGACGGCAGTGCCATCACACGTCGTGATCCACACCGATGCTCGCCGCCGTTCGATTCAGCTCGACAAACTGCAGATCGATTTCAAGCACACGGCCCCCAGCAAGATGTACTGGGCCGGACGTCCGGCGATGCGTGTCGTACAGGCACTGCATTGGCTCAAGGACACGCTGCCGTCGGATCGCGATTGTGTCGTCGCCCGGCTCTCCTCCATCCTGGACGACCGGAAGCATGGGAAGGCAATTCGCGATGACCTGCGACAGGGGATCTCCACGCTGCCAGCATGGATGCAGGCTATCGTGAGAGACCTTCTTCAGGAGGGCGCCGATCGCCCACGCGCGCGCCGGCTACCGAAGGTGAGTCGGCGGCGCGCGCATCGAAAGCCGATTGAGGCGCCGGCGCCGTGATGAACGCGTTTCAGGATGTGGTCTCCGCCGGCGACGAATCCACCATTCACGAGGCAAATTACGAAAAATGCACGCGACCGTGTACTTCCAACTTCTCGTCCGAGAACTCGGCAGCTTGGCCGGTCATGAACGGAGTCGTCCCGTGACGCGTTACCTCGAAGACCTGCAGCATCGCGTGGCCGGATAGCCCTGTGTACAAAGAACTCCAGCACTACGCCGACGCGCTGCGCACCTACATCACCTCGACGTACCACATCTCGAACCCGGCGCTCGTCGAACTCCGAGACGAGTTGTTGGGACGCGAGGGTGCCATCGCGCAGCGGCCCTACCTCGAGAGCACGGCGCGCTACGCCGCCTCACGGCGCTACGCGACGCTCTCGATCCCACAAGAGGTGAAAGACCTTCTCACGTTGCTTGGGGAGCGCGGCCTAGTCTTCGACCCGCCGTATGACCACCAGGCGGGCGCACTCGAGTTCGCTCTCGCGCCGCAGTTCCGGGATCTCGTCGTCACGACTGGGACAGGATCCGGTAAGACGGAGACCTTCCTCCTCCCGATCCTCGGGCGCGTCGCGGCCGAGGCTGCGACGCGCCCGTCATTCTCGACGCGCGCTGTCCGCGCGCTCCTGCTCTATCCGATGAACGCGCTGGTCAACGACCAACTCGGCCGCCTTCGGGTGTTGTTCGGCGGAAACGATGTGTCGCGGTGGTTCACCGACCGCGCAGGCCGGCCGATGAAGTTTGCCCGCTACACGGGCCGGACCCTTTACCCAGGACGGCGGAAAGAGGACACCGCGAAGCACTGGGCCCGGTTGAAGGCGCCCCTTGAGTTCTTTACTAAGCTCGAGGATCGGGCGGCCTCCGAAGCCGCCGCGCGCGGGTTGATCGAAGACCTGCGACAGCGCGGGAAGTGGCCCGCCAAGCCGTCGTCGAGCCCGGGCAGCGAGGACGGCGTCAGCAACTGGCTCGGCAAGGGAAAGTGGAAAAACCACGACGACGATTGGATCCGTACGATCGAGCGGGCAGAGGATCCTGAGTTATTCCTGCGTCACGAAGCGCAGGAGGGTGTTCCTGACCTCCTCGTCACGAACTACTCGATGCTCGAGTACATGCTGCTGCGCCCGATCGAGCGCGACATCTTCCGAGAGACGGCGGACTACTACGCTGCGAACCGAGACCAGCGGTTGATCCTGATCCTCGACGAGGCGCACCTCTACCGAGGTGCGCAGGGGACAGAGGTCGCGATGCTGATTCGGCGCCTGCGCAACCGGCTGCGGCTCCCGCTCAGCCAGTTGCAGGTGATCTGCGCGAGCGCGTCGTTCTCCGACCCCGACGCCGCCAAGCACTTCGCCGCAGACCTCGCTGGGAAGCCCGTCGCGGGGTTCGTAGTCTTGGCCGGCGACAAGCGCGCCGCGCAGCCTTCGGGCCCAGGCGATGTCAAGATCGCCGAGGTGCTCGCCGGAGTGGATCTGCATAGCGTCCATGAAGGCAACCTCGCCTCGCGCTTCACCGCCGCCCTCCCCGTCCTCCGGCTGGCCGATGCTGGTGCGTCGGTCGAGTCGCTCACAACCGCGGCTGCGGACGTGACCGAGGCGGACCCGGTAGCGCGCGAACTCCACGCCGCGCTCAGCAAGTTGCCTGTCACTGGTCGGCTGGTGAATCTCACTAGCGGCGCACGCGCTGATGGTGACGACGAGAGTGATCCTGTCGGCGTCGGTCCGGCGCAGGACGTAGGCGCGCTTGGGGCGCGTTTGTTCCCTGACGTCGCTCCGGCCTTGGCACTCGCTGCCACCAACAGCCTCGTCGAGTTAGCTTCGTTGGCGAAGGAGCGCAATGGCAGCGCGCCGCTCCTGGCCGGGCGCGCGCACGCATTCTTCCGTGGGCTGCCAGGGCTCTGGGCGTGTTCCGATCCACACTGCACGCGCGTATCGTCCGATTTGCGCGAGCACTGGGCCGACCGCTTGCCTCCCGTAGGCGCTCTCTACGCCCAGCCGCGGAGGACCTGCGAGTGCGGCGCACGGGTGTTCGAGGTGCACACGTGCCGCTCGTGCGGCTCGGCCTACTTCAAGGCCTTTTCCTTCGATCCGGACTCGCCTGACTACCTCTGGGCCGAGGACGTCGGCGAGGTCGACGACGTCGAAGGGGTCGTGCAGTCGGTGTTCCTCGCGCTCGAGGAACCGCCCTCCGGGTCCGGCGCGCGCCTCGAGTACCTAGATCCGGTGTCGGGACGCGTCGGCTCAACGAGCGACACCGCCAGACAGATCTGGCTACCGCCCGTTGGGCAGAAAGACACCCCGCCCGGCCAATTCCAGAGCTGTCCTCGCTGCGGCGCGCGGGGCGAGGACATCATGGACCACGTCACCAAGGGCGACGAGCCCTTCCAGGAGATCGTGTCCTCGCAGCTTCTTGAGCAGCCACCGCGTCCGGACGTCGACACTCCGCTGAAGGGACGTAAAGCGCTCATCTTCTCCGACGGTCGGCAGGCTGCGTCGAGGCTCGCGGGCAAGCTCCAGCAATACTCGATGCGTGACGCCGTGCGTCCGCTCGTCCTCGACGGGTTCGAGAAGCTTGAGTTGCGCTTCGGAGCCGTCGCGCTGGAGCACGCGTACGCAGCTCTCCTCACTGGGTGCGTGATCTCTGGGGTTACGTTACGCCCCGCTCAGGCGACGCACTTTGAGGAGGATCTCCAGCTGTTCCGCGAGTTGCTGAGCAGCAGCCCTCCGCTCACGGAAAAGGCATTCCTATCTCGGTCCGCGGAATTGAACACGCACCGCACCAATAAGGCGCTGATGCTCGCACTGTACCCGGTGCTGAAGGATCCCCACACTGGCTTGAGCGCGTTGGGACTCGGGAGCATCCAGGCCCTGATCGACGACACCGACCTAGCGGCGTTGCACAAACTTCCCGCACCGCCAATGCCCGCGGAGTTGACCCAAGACGATCGGCGCCTCGCGCTGCTGGACCTCTGGCTCAACGACGCCGTCCTCAGCCACGCCGTGTTCCTCCCGACGACCCCGAGCGACTGGCTCGACTCACCGACCGGCGCGAGGATCGGCCGGACTAGGGCGAGCTTTCCAGGGTTCGTGAAGGACCTCGTGGGGACCAAGTGGTTCAACGCGCACCTGAAGGGGAGCGTAGCGAGCCCGACGCCGTGGGGGTTGTTCCTCCGGAAGACGTTCGGCGCGAGCGAGACCGCTAACGGATTCATCCTGCGCGCGGCGAAGCTCCGCGTCATAACCACCGGAATCGAGTGGCGCCGCTGCGACACCTGCACCACCGCGCAGCCCTTCAACCCGTTGGCTGGCGCTCTCTGCCGGATGCGACTCGGCCGGCGTGAGTGCGGCGGGACTACCCGCCCACTCGATCCCTCCGTCGATGCGGTCTTCCGCTCAAGGAAGGGACATTTTCGCCGACATACCGAGCGCCTCGCGTCCGAGCCTGGCTATGCGCCCCACCCCTACGTCGCCGCCGAGCACTCCGCGGCGCTCAACGACAGCAGCAACAGCGGCGCCGTGGCCAGGACCGAGTGGCACGAACTCCGCTTTCAAGACCTCGACGTCGAAGGGCCCGACGGCCGCAAGGACGGCCCCATCGATGTCCTCTCGTGCACGACCACGATGGAGGTCGGCATCGACATCGGCAGCCTCACCGCCGTCGCGCTGAGGAACGTCCCTCCCGGGCGGGCGAACTATCAGCAGCGTGCTGGGCGCGCTGGGCGCCGTGGCTCTGCGCTGTCGACGGTCGTCACCTATTGCGGCGCGGACAGCCACGACCAGGAGTTCTACGCAAGTCCTGCTGCGATGGTCAGCGGTCCAGTCCCCGATCCCACGCTCAACCTCGACAACCTCGAAATCGTCCGCCGCCACTGCTTCGCGGTCGTGATGAGCATGTTCCAGATGGACGCCATCGCAGACCCACACGATGACAGCGTCAGCGCCAACGTGTTCGAGAGCCTGGGGCAGCTTCGCGCGTTCCGCAGCGGCGACGCGTCCGAGTTCTCTTACTCGGGGCTGGAGCGGTGGCTCGGAGAGAACGAGGCGTCGGTTCGAGACGCGCTGACTGAGGTCGTCCCCGCCGACGTGATTGAGGCGGAGCCGGGCTTCGTTAACGCGACCCCCGCGAGGCTGCTCGCGGTGCTGCGAGGGGTCGGCGCCGGGCCGGTGGAGAGTGCCGACATCGAGAACGCGCTCTCGCCCGCGGCGGACGACTTGATCGCGGAGGGTGGCGGCGAAGAAGCGGCGACCGCCCGAGGCGGGCTGATGATGGACTGGGGCGACGCCATCGACTTCGACGCCGGCGGGGCTCCTGCCGCCACCTCTGACGCTCCTGGCGCCGGCGACGCGGATCGCGCCGAGGAAGCGCCCGAAGGCGGTCTCGACCCTGAGAAACTGCTCGACCGGCTCTTCGACCGCGGCGTGCTCCCCCGCTACGCGTTCCCAACTGACGTGGTCACTTTCCACGTGTTCGACAAAATCGCGAGCACCGAACGGAGGGCGGTCCTCAAGTACTCGCCCCAACTCGGGCTGAACCAGGCGCTATCAAGCTACGCGCCTGGTCGCGAGGTGTGGGTCAACGGTGAGCGTCACTACTCCTTCGCGATCTGGACCCCCTTTAAGCGCCGCGAGTGCTGGCAGGCCTGGTTCGGCATGAAGGTGTACTTCGAGTGCGACCGCTGCGGGTACGCGCGCGTCGAGCAGCGAAGCGAAGAGCACTACGTTGGCCAGGTATTGAACTGCCCCGCCTGTGGCACCGCGGGTTCGCTCGGCGTCGGTACCCGCTGGCTCCGACCGCCTGGCTTCGCGCACCCCGTTGACATCGACGCCGAACTTCCACTCGAAGACAGCCCTGCCCCCACCCGTTCAACGCGCGCGAAGCTCAGCGCACCCTTTACGGACAGTGGGCCACCCGCCCACGCCGGCAAGGCTGCCAACGACGCTGGATACGAGGTGTGGACTGCGAAGCAGCGGCTCGTTCTGACGAACACCGGCTCGCACGACCGGATGAAGCCAGGATTCCTCTACTGCCCGAAGTGCGGGCGCGCGGAGCCGAACGGCTGGAACGCGGGCAAGTTCCAGCAGGGCGGCCACCCGCGGCCGAACCCTGACCATAACCCGCACGGCCCAAGCTGTAATGGGACGCCGACGGTGATCGTGCTCGGCAACGAGTTCGAGACCGACATCGCGCTGTTCCGGTTTTACCTCGGTGGCGCCGTGGCCATGCCGCCGGGATCGACCGTCGCGAAGATCGTGCTTACGACGGTGGCCGAGGCGCTCGCCGCCGCCGCCGCGAAGGTCCTCGACATCGAGGAGTCTGACGTCGGCGCCGAGTTCCGCGTCGCGATGACGAGCGGCGGGCGCACGGGCCGAGACGTCGAGGTCTACCTCTACGACTTGACCCCCGGCGGTGCCGGGTTTGTGCGCTCGGCGGTGGCAGATCCAGACCGCCTCTTCGACGAGGCGCTCGCACGCCTCGAGTCCTGCCAGTGCACGCATTCCTGCTACGAGTGCCTGCGCAGCTACAAGAACAAGTGGGATCACAAGTATCTCGACCGCAAGCTCGGCGCGTCGTTCCTCCGGCACGTCGTGCGCGGCGAACCGCCGACGATCGTGGAAGACGACGAAGAGCGCCTCCTCCGCGCGCTGCGCGTCGACCTAGAAGAGGCGGGACATGAGGTCGTCGCGCTCGACGGAGGCCTCCGGCTCCCTAGACTCGCCGACCGCGTCATCGTGCTCGGCCACCCCATGACGCACGGCGCGGCGGGGACCGCGCGCGGGCGAGCGCTCGTCGAGCAGGCCGCGCAACATGTCGTCGTCGACCAACTGCTCGTCGATCGCGCCCTCCCTGCCGCCGTGAAGACCTCAACGGGCGCGCTGGTCACGGAGGGCAACGGAGTCGTGCTTCCCGCTTTCCTTACGGAATCAGAGGACGGCATCCCAGTGTTCAGTCTGTCCTCTCTCGACGCTCCCGAAGGTCCGCGTCCCATCGCCAAAGTTGCGGTTCAAGGGGCGCCGCCAAATGCGTTCGTCGTCCGGCTGACCCACAGCACGATCGAGAAGGGGATCGCTGCCCTCTCGGCAGGGGCTTGGGTCGTCTTCTCTTCTGTCGGGCCTGCTGACTACGCCGCGAGTGTGAGGGGAGCGGCGCCACGGTTACTGCGAAGTGTTGGTGTGGGATTCAACGCAACGAAGGAGGGATGGACGTTCGGATTCGCGCTCCTGCAAGGGAACAGGGTGAAGATTCAGTATCGCTCTGAGGTTGCGCCTCCCTACGAGGCGGCACGTGTTGAAGATGTTGCCGTTGTCGGTCGAGCCATTGGGGTGTTCGTTGACGGTCAACTGCAGCCGCTGGTAGGGAATTGATGGCGCGAATGTATCCTGACGTCCCGCCGGGCGACCTCGAGCACTCCTCTGAGGAGCCCGTGTACGTCGCGCTGCGCGATCAGTTGAACGACGACTACTCGGTCCTGCACTCCTACCCGTGGCTGCGGCCATGGCGCGGCGACTCGCTCCTTGAGGGCGAGGCCGACTTCGTCGTGGTCCACCCCCAGCGCGGAATCTTAGTGCTCGAGGTGAAAGGGGGCGAGACGATTCGCCACGACGGGCGACGGTGGTTTCGAGACACGTCGAGCGGCCCGAAGGAGTTCCAGGATCCGTTTGTCCAGGCGCGCAGGAACATGCACGCGCTGCTCGACATCGTCAGGGAGCGCTCCGGCAGGCGGCTCGGCAAAGAGGACATGGCGCATGGCTACGCGGTCGTGTTCCCCCACCTCGACTACGAGGGCTCGCCGCCGCCACACGCTGACAAGGCGATCATCATCTCGCGTAAGCACATCCCCATGATGGGGCAGGCGATCGAGGCCGCTTACAAGGCGTGGACGGATGGTCTAAACGCCGCGAAGCCGTTAGGGCCTACGCAGTACCGAATGCTCTTGAACGACTGCTTGATGCCGAAGTTCCGCGTCTTCCGGCCCATAGGGCCCGACATCTCGAAAGCCGCCGAGCGCCTTCTTGAGTTGACCGAGATGCAGGCGCAGGTGTTCGAGGGCCTTTACGCCCGGGACCGCGTCCTTGTCGAGGGCGTCGCTGGCTCTGGCAAGACGTTCCTCGCGCTTGCCCGGGCGCTAGCGTTTGCGCGTGAGGGTAAACGCACGCTCTTCGTCTGTTACAACAAGGAGCTGGCGGCATGGCTCCGCGCGCAAGTCGAAGAAGACCCGACGACCGCAGAGTTCCGTGGACTCCTCACCATCAAGCACTTCCACGCGCTCGCAGCCGACCTCGCGAAGGATGCAGGGATCCCGTTCAGGCCGGCGGCAGGTGGCCCACTGACCGATGCGTTCTGGAACGACGAGGTGCCCGACCTAGTGGAGCAGGCCGTCCTGAGCCTTGAGGGAGAGGGCCGCGCGCAGTACTTTGACGCCATCGTCGTCGACGAGGCGCAGGACTTCTGTCTTGGCTGGTGGTACGCGCTAACTCAAGCTGTCATGTCGAAGCCGGACGGTCCGCTCTACGCATTTCTCGACCCAAACCAGTCGCTCCGAGGCGAGGTCCAATGGCCAGACATTGAGTTTGGTCCGCCCTTCAAGCTTACGATCAACTGCCGGAACACCCAGCGGATCGCGACAGCGAGTGCCTCGGTCCTCTCGCTGACGCCGCACATCTTCAAGCGAGCGCCGGTCGGTGGTGCGCTGCGCGTGCTCCGCGCCGGCTCGGACCGGCAACAGAAGGGGCTCGTCCTCCAAGAACTGCGATCGCTGCTGCAGCGCGAAGGTGTGACGCCCCGACAGATCGCCGTGATCGGCCCGGCCGCGAAGGACAAAGGCAGCCTCGCCGACTTGAACGACGTTGATGGCGTGCCGCTGGTGACGTCCACGCTCGCGTGGCGCGCTGGGGGCGGCGTGCTCGTGACTACGGCGCGGTCGTTCAAAGGCCTTGAGGCGGAGGTCGTCCTCCTCTACGACCTCGGCGGGTTTGGCCCGCTCTTCAAGCGCGAGGACCTGTACGTCTCATGCACCCGTGCTAAGGTGCTGCTCGTCGCGATCGTGCATGGCGAGCAGTGCAAGGAGGTCATCGCCGTGGCGCAGGCCGCATCGGAGGCAGAGCGTTGACCATCGAGACCCTCACGCGGGCGCAACTCGCGAACGAACTCGGGTATACGGACATCGAGGGCAACCCAAGCGAGCGCGCCATCGCGCAGTTCATGCGCGACGCCTTTAGTCGCTGGGGTCTGTGCCCGAAGCGGGCGCTCCTCAAACACGCTAGGGAGCAGCTCCGCGCCGCTGAGGTCTCGGCGGACGCCGTCCCACGAGTGCTCGAGCGGTTGGTCGCGCTTGGCGAGTGCGCGGAGGTCGCGGTCGGGCACGAGGCGTACGTCGCGCCCGCCGAGCCTCGTTGGGTGGCTTCCGGCGGCGGGCTGGCGGTGCTGTTGGGTCCAATCGCTGTGCGGGGCGAAACGCCTCGGCTCGCGACACTCGACCCGGCGGACGTGGCGGTCCGTGTCCGCGTCGAGAGTGAGGAACAGGCGGCGACACTCGAGGCGGGCGGCGCCCGCCGGGTATCACTGGCAGAGTGGATCCACCCGCTAGGTTACCTGCACCACGCCGCGCGCCGGGCGGGGGGCGCGGTCCGCGTTGACCAGTGCGACCTCGTGATTTTCTGGGAGCGCTTAGTTAATGCGATCAACGAGGAAGGCCTCCAACTCGGCCCCGACGCTGAGGTGCGCGCGGTGATCGGCGCGCCAGGTGGCTTCTTCGGGAGACAGTCCGCCGCTACGGTCGAAGGGCGCTGGCGAGAAGATCTGCGGGACGGCGTGTGGTGCGCCTATCGCCGCGGACACGGTGACGACCACTGGCTCCCTACGTTGGTCTCGGTCGACGGGGACGAGCGTCGGTCCCTGGACCTCTTTAACGACGACGAATGGCGGTGGGCGCTGCTCGGGAAGTCGCGCGCGATCGGCCCCGAAGAGGTGGTTCAGCGGTCCGGAGACGATGTGGTGGTGACTTGGCCCCTGCCTGCTCAACTCCGGGCCGCGATGGACCTCGTTGGAGTCCCCATTGGGCGCTGGCGTTGGCGCGTCGCTGCTGACGCGCCTGACGTCTGGGCGCTTGTCAAGTAGCGGCGCGCCGCGCGTAGATCGCCGCGACGAGTTGCTCGCGCGGACGAAGCGCGACGGTCGCCGCTTCACACGCTCGGAGCCACCCCTCCCGCTCCTGCCAGAAGACCTCGGTCATCGCGACGACATCGGCGGCGGCGTCTCGCAGGTGCTCGGCGCGCGTGATCTGCGATCGGTTCCCGCGCTCCTCCGCATCAACAACGGCGTATTCGGCGCGCGCGAGTTGTCGCCTCACCAAGTCCACTGCGTCGCTTGCCTCGTCGGCAACGACGCGGAGGCGTGCACGCAACTCGGCTGCGAACGCCGGCTGCTCTGAATTCCACACATCTCCCCCGCGTCGCTCGCGCGAATGCATCCGCCTGAGCTCTGCGACGAACCCGGCCATGTCCGTGTCAAACGGCCTCGCGGAAGGGAGTCCGTCTCGATTGTGAGCCATCGGGTTCATCAAGGCGGCGATCGCTTCTTCGGGGACGTCCTTCCATTCTCGCGACGCAGATTCGTACCACCGCGCGCGGAGTTCGGTCGTCGCCGTCAGTAACGCCCGGAGCCACCGGATATCGGCTTCCAGCGCGCACTTAGCAATTCTGGAGAACGGCGCAACCAACTCCGTCCAACCGTCGGCGGCAGTTCTCGTTACCGCTGCCGTCACGTTGTGTTGGACCGCTTCGAGAAGTTGCGCCAAGGAGAGCGCTTCGGCGGGATCCAGCGCGGTCATCCTGAGCAGGAACCAGCCGGGCCCGGCGTGCTTCCACAGATTGTGATCCTCCGGGTAAGTCACGTCCAGCGCTTGCTGCGAAGCGGGGGGCGACTGGACCCAGCCATCGACGAGGTCGTCGTGTAGTGGGTTGCCATAGTTCGCGAATCGTAGCTCACGAGGAGCGGGCGGCCCATTGAGCATCATCATCACGCGGCGAAGAGGAGGGTTCCCGATGTCTCCACGGCGGGTGATGAACGCGTGGGCGTGCTTCGGGCTCCGTTCGTGCGTGGGATCCGCTCCAAAACTGAGCCTGACCTTCGCCTTGGGCTGTCGGTCACCGAAGTCGTCGAACCGGTACCAGAGGGTGCGGAAGACCGCCCCCGTCTCCGTCTCGGGATCCGTGTTCCTCCGTACGTGATAGTCACCGGCCTTGTCGAGTAACTTAAACATCGGTTCGATTGCGCGGTCCCACGCCTTCGGACCGGCAGACGCATACTCGGGAAGCTTGGCCAGAACCGGCGCGATCGGGGGAAGGTCATCGAGTCGCTCTCGAACGGCGGTCGCCCAGCTGACCTGCCAAGGCAGGTGCGGCCGGAGGGCAGAGTTGAGTTCCTGCACGGCGTCCTCGTCGGCCATCGACGCTGTGCGCTCCTCCAGCGCGCGCCAGCTCACCGAGTCAGGGCGAAGCGCCGCGTCCTCAATCGCCTGCGCAACCTCGCCAAGGCGGGCGCCATCGAGGTTCACGCTGCGCTCGAACGCATGGAACCGCTCGAGTACGGTGACGACCTTCTCATCGACGAGCCCGCGCTGCGCGATCGTGTAAACGTCAATGGTCTTCGCGCCCTCATTCGAGAACGCCGCGTCGTTGCCGATTCGGTCAAGACGCCCGATCCACTGCTCAACCTCCTCCGGCCTCCACGGGACGCTGTAGAGCACTAGTACACGCGCGCACTGAAGATTGAGTCCCACCTGCGCGATCTCAGGCGCGAACAGGATTTGGGCATCGCCACGCTGGAACGCCTCCAGGTTCTCGGTTGTCTCGTTTCCGAACCCGCCGAGGTCTTCGAGCGCGTCTGTTTCCCTGCTCTGGCGTACACGGGCGGCAATGAGCGGTACACGCGCGCCGATGGGACCTATCTCGGGGAGTCGCGCTTGCACAAGCGCGAAGAGATAGTCGACGGTTAGGTTGTTCTGTGCCGCAACGAGCACCCGCTCCTCGGGGGTTCGCGCCCAGACCGCGGCGAGTAGGTCGACGAGCGCGTCCGCGCGCGAGTCTCCGTTGCTCTTGTGCACCAGCGGCTTCACTTGCTCAAGTAATCCATCGCGGTCGTACCCCTGGCGGCGGAAGAAGTCAACGCGTTGCTCCAGAGACGGAGGGCTGAGGATGAAGCGCTTCGCGAGCAGCACGGGATCAAATCGCGTACTGAATTCGTCGAGGTACGCGAAGTATCTCCACATTAAGGCTTGGCGATCGACCTCGGCGCCGAGGGGTTCCACGACCACCGGGCAGTGCTGGCGCCGAGGGAGGACGCCTCTGTAGTCGATACGGCGAGTGCGGATCATCCGGCGATAGGCGCAGCGAGCCATCGCAGTGGCTGTCAACGAGTCCTCATCGACCGCAGACGCTGCGGCCCAGTCTGAGGCGAGGAGCGCGTCCACGACCCGCTGCGCCGCCGACACGGGCCACTTCGAGAGATCATCGCCGACCGTCAGTTCATGCACGTCGTCGACGACTTTCCAGCGCGCGAGCGCGGCGCGTTCGGGTTCCAGGAGCGCGAATAGTTGCGCGTGCCGCTCCGGGCGTTGGAACGATGGCGTCGCCGTCAGGATGAGTACGTGTTCGAACTCGGCAGAGACGCGGACAATTCGATCTTGAACATCCGCGCGTAGCCGATGCAGTTCGTCGACGATGAGAACTTCGTGACGCGTCCCGTCGATGTCCGTGAGCGCCAACTTAGGCGCTCCGGAGGCGTCCCTCTGCCGAAGCTGGTCTTCCCACGCGAGTCGAACGTACTGCCCCTCGCCTGGCGTATTCGTTTCGTATGGCGCCGTGTGTGCGCGGGTCATCAACTCGTCGCGCCACTGCGTCACCAACCCGTCGGGTACGATGACCAGCGCCCGGAGGTCTCGGCGTTGGCGGCGCAAGGCGTTCAAAATCATCAGCGCCTGAATCGTCTTGCCCAGCCCGACCTCGTCAGCGAGAAGGTGGCGAACGCGGACGTCCGTGAGCACCCTCAGCACGTTCGCTATTTGGTGCGTGTAGATGGAGCCAGCGATGCCGAGTGCCGAGGCGAGCGGCGTACGTACTTCCTCTGCCTGCCGTCTCAGGGCTTGGACGTGTAAGCACAAGTCGACGTAGGGATTCCGGTTCACGCGTCCCCGGTTCGCGCTTCTCGCGCTCTGAGCGCAAGGTAACGAGTCGCCCGCGCAACGGCGCGCTCGGCGAGGAGCGTATCCAGGGCTCCTCGCCAGTTGGCCGTCAAGGCAAGTTCTGGTTCGACCCACAGCGCGTACGTAGCCCTCAGGACATCGCGCGATGGAACGGCACCCGCGAAGGCCTTACGTGCGGACGCGGCCCAGGCGACGAGTTCGTCGGCAACGTCGTCAACCGTCATTACCCCTACATCGAGCGCCATGAGGCGCATCGCGCTGTTCGAAGGAAGGAGCATCGCGGCGAGACCACGCAACTCTATTCGCTCCAGCACGCGCGAGAGCGCTTCCGCCCACCGGTCAGGACTCTCTCCAGGATCCACGCTTGCAAGCGCGTCCGCGATCGCTACCTGCCCACGCGCCCGGTAGCGGTCCGCGAGCACCTCGTACGCCCTCGCGAACGCCAAGTCAAGCGCCTCATAGTCGTCGTCGTCGAGGTCCGATGGTGGGCCGACGCGCGCCCACAGTGTAGGGATCGAGCGGCGGATTTCGTCTACAGCGAGCCGCCGGACTTGGGTGTCTTGGTCCGCTGTGAGTTCCACGTACGTGTCACGACCGATCCCAAACTCCTGACAAATCTCCTCAAGGAGTCGCCACACTCCTTGGTGACTGAGCGTGCCCTCGGTCTGTGCCCATTCTGGGCCGCAGCACACCTCGGTCACCCACTCCTCAAGGCGAATCGTCACTTGGCGGCGGTGGAGTTCGCCGATCGCGCTCCTCGTCTCAGCGAGCGACCACCGGAGGTATGACTCCATCAGGTCCTCGAGCCCGACGCTCGCGGGGTTCCCCCGCCGCCGCCGCTGGAGTTTCGGCTTGGGAATAGCGAGGCCGCGGAGTTGCGTGCGGCTCGGCGCGATACATAGGGTGGCGAAGGGCGCAGCGGCGTTGAATTCCAGTTCGTCGAGCGCGACCGGCGCAAGCAGGTAGGTACCACTACCTACGGAGCCTTCGACCGGTGCTCGAACGGGATCGTCCGCGCTGACAATCCCAAACCGCAGCGGCCCTTGCTCGCTCAAGAGCTTCGGGGCGCTGCTCGCGTCCCACCAGCATGGGCGGACGAGCCTCTCCAACTCCCACGACGCTACAGACAGGTGACCGATACGTGCGCGTAGGATCGCAGCCTGAGCGCCCGACATTTGGTCTCGCACGTCTTCGTCAAGGAGCGCTCTCATCACAGGGTGCTCGGTCGAGACTGGCTGCGGGACCGGCCCGAGTGGCCCCGTCGCGCTGTACACGCGCCCGCCGACGTCGAGGTCAACTGTCAACTCCATCCCATCGATCGGCGCGCCACCATCCACAACGAACGATAGACGTCCGCCCAAGAGAGCCTGTACAGTGCGCTCCTCCGAACGCAGCTCCACGCGGACGGGCGAGCTAACAGGCGGTTGAGCATGGACCCCTCGAAACGCGTACTCGCGTGAATCAGTCTCGCTGGACACCCGCACACGATGCTCGCCGGCTTCAACGGTGACCCTCACGACGTCCGAGGAACGGGCGGTCTCCGAGCGCCCGTTGAGGTCGACCACGAGCGCCGCCTCGCCGGTGAGGCGCTGCGGGACGAGCACTCGGTTGTCACCGGCGACGAACGTTGGGATTTCGGTCGCGCGCTCGATGGGGGGCGACCCTGCGAACCGGACTGACACGCCGAATCGGACATCGTAACCAAGCTGCGCGAGTGCTCGGGCGCCGGCAGCGGAGTTGGGGTCGAGTTCAACGCACTGGAGCGGTACGATATCGCCAACGGTCCGAACACCTAGCGGTGCCTTGTCGTCTTCGCCGAGTAGCGCCCAGTACCTTCGGTGCCCCGTGATGGTGCTGCCAAGCACCTGGCGTCCCAGATCCCCCTCAGCGCTTACCGCAAAGAGTTGGGGAAGCGCCAACTCCAACTCAAAGCCGTGCAGCACAGCGAGGTCCTGCACGTCGAACTCACCGGTCTCGAGATCGGCGAAGAGCGGCGCATCCTTCGTCGGAAGCGCCGTAAACTTCACTGGGAAGGGGAGCCCCGACAACAGCTGGTCGCTCGGTACTCGCGTGGTAACGCCCCAGAGCCGAGGCGCGAACCTGCGACGACGGAGCGATCGGCGAAGCCGGTCGGCGGTTTCTTGATCCAGCGCAGGAAAGCTCGCCTCCAGCAGCAGGGTCTCTTTGGTGAGCCGCAGTTGGAGCGACCCCTTCGTCCGCGTCGCCGCAGGAAAGGGCTCTATCGCGCCGCCCCCGCGGGCGCGCGCCGTGCGCTGGATGCTCCGGGCGACCGCGACGCTACGACGAGCCACGTCGTCAGCTTCGAGGTCCGTGGAGAGCCGTCCGATAATCTCTACGCTGAGTTCGCTCCCTTCTCGTCGCAGTAGGCTCCGCGTGAGCGACACTACCAAGTTGACGTCTTCGAGGAGCGTCGCGAACCGCGCCGTGGGAAGCGCCGCCGCGACACGAACCGCCCGATAGAGTGTGGCGTCATCCGCGTCACTGGCGCTCACACGAACGTTCGCGAGCGTCGCCGCGAACGGTCGATGGAACTCAAGTGGCAGGAGCGCGTGGGCGATTGGCCACGCGATTAAGTGAAACGCCTCCGCCCACGGGGTCGTCGGCGGGCGCGTCCCATTGAAGCGCTCCGACGCACGGACGAACAAGTCCTTGATCCGCAGCCGCCCCGCCGGCGATGGTTCGAACTCCAACTCGGTCTCGAGGAGCGGCCAGAAATCTGTGCCCGAACCGCGGTAGCAGTAGCCAATCTCTGTCGACGCGACGACCAGCGGCAGGTCGCAGCTGTCCCACCAGCCGCTGTCGAGCGGGTGGGCCTGCAGGCTCCCACGCACCGCCGCGCGCAGTTCGTCGAGTTCGTGAGCGTCCAGTCCATGCTCGACGAAGAACACTGCCCCTTGGCGCGAGGCGCGTAGCGCGCCGAACCGTGTGGTGAGGCGGCCCTGGAGATCTCTCAAGGGGCATCACCAGCAGTTGCGGCGGCTCGGCCGCCACCGGGATTGAGGTGGCAGTAGAAGGCGACCGCGCGTGGAGCAGGCTCTGCGAGCGCGGTAGGTCGTGGGACCTTCGTAAGCGATCGCCTTCGGACATTCGACGTTGCTATCGATGACGACGAAGTAGTTGGTGCCGACGCCGTCGGCCCAGGAGGCCAGATCGCTGTATAGACCCCCGTAGGTGACGGCCGAGAGGCACATAGCGGCGATCTTTTCATTGGTCCGCCAGGAGCCAGAAGCGCACATCGAGCGCGACAGCGCACGGGTACGGATCGGAGGAGCTCTCCGAAATACAAGATCTCAGCATGGACAAGTCGGGGACGCCGTGTTCCCGCAGTATGAGCCTTGCTGACGACGGAACTGTCCCGAAGTGGCCGTAACGTTTTCGGCAGAGTCTTAAGGCAGTCGGCATCACGTGGTCGTTCGTGGCGGGGACCCCGGGCATTCCGAGGCAGAATCTCCCAACCCAGCCGTGAGTTCAACGGCGGTTTTCGCGTAGTGACGAACTCGCATCACCGAGTGAAACCGATTCTACTCGACTTTGGTTGGCTTTGGACGTATTTTGTAGGCAAGTGGCGACCGTGACGCAGCCTCTGCCGCAGATCCGAAGAACGGACAAAGCGCGTGCCTGAATCTCCAGAACCTTGGGTCTCGGTGGACGCAGTTGCGGAGCACCTAGGCGTTGCCAAGGATTCGATCTATCGCTGGATCGAAAGCCGTGGCCTTCCTGCCCACAAGATCGGCAGGTTGTGGAAGTTCAAACTGTCAGAAGTCGACGCTTGGGTGCGAACAGGAACTGTTGAACTCCAAGAACCAGACCAATAGGAGCGGCCGAGTTAATGTCGGAACATCCAGCAACACCGGAAGCGTATGCGTACGAAAACCACAACGATTCGCACTGATTCGATCACGCCGACATTCCGTGGCATCTACGTCGAGCGCTTTTTCCAACTCATTCAGTCCATCGAAGGGAGCGACGCGCAGCTACAACGGAATGCCGTGTCCCGGGAACTGGCCTGGTGTGACGGGCTGACGCATGAAGGCCTGGATCGGTTCAAGTATCGCGCGATGCTCCTGGTTCTTCGAGACCTGATGGGACAGGGCTGGCAGACACGGTACCGCCAACGGACGATTTACCTCTCGCGCCCGGACTATACGCGCGGCAAACACCTTTCTCTGGATCCGGCTGTCGTCAAAGACCAAATCCGCAACGCCCATCGTGACGAGAGACTGGCGAAGATAAACGCCCCGAGTACCGTCCGTTTTATCCGCGGGTTGGAAGAGCCAAAGGAAGGAAAGCTGCCCATTCTGGAATTGGTCGCATCGGGCAGCGAACTCGCAGACAGCCTGCGGAGTTTGCCAGCAGGACCAACGATCGAGCAACTCCGAGGTGTCATTCATCCGTACCTTCAACTGGTTCGCAACGATGAACGCGATCCAATTTCGGGTCACAAGTTGATCGACATCTGGAGGTACTTCCGTTACCTCTGGGCCATTCCGTATCAGCCAACACCGGGCAGAAACCTCTTTTACCTCGTGCGCGATGCTGCGCGACCGAACCATCCCGTCATCGGAATTAGCGCTCTCGGCAATTGCGTCGTCCAACTCTCCGAACGTGACCATTCCATCGGGTGGAGCCTCGAAGGCATCGAGAGGACTCTTGAGCGCCGCAACAGGGTCGTCACGCGCGATCTCCCGAAGGACTCGCCCGTCAGGCGCACAACGCGTGTCGAGTATCTGGAATCAGAGGAAGAACACGAAGAGCGTGTGAGCGCCTACGCTGCCAAACTCGCCGAGACACTGGTGCGTTCGCTGGATCACGAGTTCTCGCAAGTAAACCGACACGGCCTCGCCTCCGCGCGCGAGTGTCAACGACCTACGGACGCGTTGATCAAACGCCTGATCGCCGTTGCGGGAGAGTCCGAGAACGCACGTCAGAAGGGCCTTCGGGACTCTCACGCCGAAGGGAAGTCTGCCAAGCGAACGAAGAGTGTGGGGACTGTGCAGCGGGATAGCGCATCACCCCTTTTTGTTAGGAAACGAGCGCAGGCGTTGGCGGATATCGTATTTACCCGACTCGTCTTCCAGAAGGAGGAGTTGCTAAAGGCTCCGCTTCAGGCTCTGCGACGGATGCTGCAGCATGATGCTGGGCGCAAAGCTGTCCGCATTGCGCTGCACTCGAACAAGAAGACAAAGATTGGCTCGAGCATGATGGACATCATCGTGTGCGGAGCCATTCCTCCTTATTCGGAGATGCTTGGTGGCAAGCTGGTCGCGATGCTCATGGCGAGCCCCCAGGTGGTGCGGGAATACCGAGAATCGTATGGCGATCAGGTGAGCGAGATCGTCTCGCGCGTAGCGGGCACGCGCGTCGTCCGACCCGCCGATCTTGTGTTTCTGACGACAACCAGCCTCTATCATGTGGGGAGTAGCCAGTACGAACGAATCCGAATTCCAGGTCCCCACAATAAGCAGGTGACCTTCGACTTCATCGGGCACACCGAGGGGTACGGTTCGATCGTGCTTTCTTCCGAAGCCAGTGACTCCCTGCGTGACGTGGCAACCGAGGCGCACGGCATGCGTCGGGTTAACAACATCTTCGGCGAGGGCGTCAGCCCGCGCATGAGAATGACCCGCGAAGGACTCGGCCTGATTGGAGTGCCGCAGGACCTCGTGTTGAAACACAACTGCCCGCGCTTGATTTATGGCGTGCGCCTGGCGGCAAATGCTTTCGAGTACTTGCGCGGTGAGGCCGAGAAACCATTGTACATATTGTCGCGCAGAGACAGTAAGCGCGGAACCCAGGAAGTGATCGATCACTGGCTCTTGCGCTGGTTATATCCGCGTTCGCGCCGGGCCGAGAGTCTCAGCAAAATCGAGGGGCTGTCTTCTGATGAACTACGTCTGAGTCGTGAGGTTTCCGCCGAGATTCCACCGACGGCCAGCACAGAAAGACAGGAAGCACGCGATGCCCGTGTCGGTTGACTTCCTGTCCAGCCTGTATAACAGGAATTCCTGTTACGCAGACCGTCTCTCGCCCGAGGAGATCGACGCGATAAACGTGCCGACCGCGCTCGAAGACGCGATCCGCAAATGGCTCCTGGCAAAAAAGGACGTCGTTCTTCTTGGGAATCCCGGTGACGGCAAGACGCACTTGTTCTCCCGCCTCCGCGAGGTGCTCAAGCGCGTCAAGGCTGACGTCGTTCTCGACGCGACTGCCGAGAAGGACTACGAGCGGATCGTGCGCCGCTGGAAAGCGGCATCGGCCGCGCGGCGGCCATTCTGCCTTGCCATCAACCAGGGACCGCTCAATCAGCTGCTGCTGGAGCAATCTCAGCGCATCCCGCAGCTGGAGGAGCTCGCCGGGCAGGTCGGCACGCTGTTGTATTACGACACCGTCCCGATGAGGCCGAAGCGCGTGCTCGCTGTCGACCTGAACCTGCGTTCGGTATTGACGCCAGACATCATTCATCACGCGCTGCAAAATCTACTAAAACCGGAAATCCTCGACGGTTGCCCTGAGTGTTTTGCCGACGACACGACCGACGTCAGCCTGAACCGTCGCGCGCTTCTCCACCCGCAGGTCAAGGACCGGCTTGTCAAACTGCTGGTGACGGCCAGCTACGCCGGCCGTCACGTCTCGATGCGTGACCTACAAGGGTTCCTGTCGTACGTCCTTTTCGGCGGGCGCACGGTGCGCCAGATGATGAAGGAGCCTTCGAATCGCGACTTCCGCTATTTCAACCGCTGCTTCCAGGGAGTCGGCGAACTCTTCGACGCCGTCCGCGACGTCTTCGAACCCGAGCGCGCCACCGTGCCCGATCTCGACGAACATCTGTGGGAGAACACAGGCGTCCACGACGGTTGGCTCTTCGAGCGCCCGCCGCTCACGCCGGATCACCTGACGGACGCGTGGGAGCAGTTCACGACGCTGAAGCGGCAGTACTACTTCGAGCACCAGGACGGAGAACGGTTGCTCGCGCTGCGGCGTGAGGACGGCGGGGCGTCTCTGTCCGCCGTGATCGCGGGCGGCGCGGCAGGCGTCGAGCGCAACCTGCCGACCGTGCTCAAGGCTCTCAATATCTTCTTCTGCCCCGAGCGGCATGAGGACGGCATGCATCTACGCCTCTGGGGCGCGCAACATTACGACGGCCACACGCCGCGGGTGCTCGCGTCGTGTTACCAGATTTCAAAGGACAAGTTCTCCCTGCAACTGCCGAAACTCGCGCCCTGGCTGACCGAAGCAATCGACTACAGCCCTGATCACGTTCTCCTTCGCTACAGAGGAACATCGCCGCGTCCGATTGGCTTGCGCATCGACCACGGGCTCTGGCGCGCGTTAATGCTGGCGGGCCGGGGTCTGCCGTTCAGCCTGCGGTCGCCGCAGTACTCGCAGGCCATCCAAACGTTTCTCGCGCGGCTTTACCCGCTTGAGGCCACGCAGCAGAACCTCGATTACGTGTACCTGTTTAATGTCGGGAACGGCAGGGTATCCAGGGTCATGGTTGACCGGCAGAACGGGATCTACGCCCAGCCATGAGCAGCGTCAAAGAGACTTTCGACGACATCAACCAGTTGGACTGTTTCGGCTATTTGCCGACCACCAGCAGCATCAAGCCGGCGCATATCGCTAACGGCTGGTTCCGGCGCCTTCTCGGCAAGTACTACGATCCGGTGCTGCTGAATCAGACTGTCATTCACTGGACGCAGAACGGCGAGATCAACCCGTCCGACAGACTGCTTGCCGACAATCCGAGCGTGTTCGAACCGTTCCGACCTGTCGCGAAACGGTCAGAATTCGAAGACCTGCGATCCGACCTGAAGGCCCTCGTCAGTCCGTCGGGCGGCGCGGTGAACAAAGGCAACCGGCTCTCCTCATACAACATCACCTGCGACCGGCATATCACCGAGGACTACAACGACCGACACGTCGGCGCCTTCTTGCATCAGCTCGTCTCCGCGGACTTCGGCAACGGTCCGTCGCCCGTCGTTGGCCTGATCTTGCGGATTCTTCTGAACCCCCGAGACGAGATTTCGTCCGTCACAGCGCCCCTCGTCCTTTCGGCCAAGGCGACCGACGTCAGTATTGGCACATACAAGGCCGAGAGCGTCTTTAAGAAAAAGGGGAAGAGTTTTGCGTCTCCGACGCTGAAGAGCTTGCGCGTCGGTTTCGACAACCTGGCGGCGTTTGAAACCAGCTATGGCGGCGGCCTCGACGCCCTGCGCCGCTCGGTTGCGTTCGGCGTCTTTGCTCTGCTGCTTCACATGACTAACCGCGAGGGTGAAACGGCGGGGACCGCGGGTCCGGCGCCGTTGCTGCTCTACTTCGCCGACCGGCAGAGAACCACGGCCTATCAGGCGAGCCACGCCACCTACAACCGTGCGCGGCGCTCGATCGAGACGCTCTATGCCGACAAGCTTACGGATTGGCTCGTCCTCCGCGTGGGCCAGCGTCCTACGCCGAAGAAGCTTGACCAGTTGATCAAGGACCTGGATTTCGGCAGGGACAGCGACGCGCAAAGGGAACGACTGCGTAAATCGTTCAAATCGTTCTCAAGCCAGCTCAGTGCATTGCCGGCCATGGCGGAAGCGCTTCGCGAGGCGATTTTCAGATCAGCCTCCGGCACGCCGCTCGACTTTTACCGGCAACTCGGCGTCAAGTCTGGATTCGTTCGTCCCGCAGGAAACAACGCGGTCCGGAAGTTTTACACACTGGAGGGCGTCCTCCTCGAAGCGGTGCTCGCTTCGATTCTGCCGGACGGCCAGATGACGTTCCGGGAGTTCCTGGATCAACTTTATTCGCGATACGGATTGCTCACCGGCGGCCGGCCTGAAGACGCCCGCGTTCTCCTGCAACACGGGATCGGGAATGCCACTGTTCAGGACCTGCGCGCGAACAGTCATGTGTTCCGTCAGCAACTCGTGTCGCTCGGATGGGCGCGGCAGTTTGCAGACGGCGTCCTGGTCGTCAAGGTGCCGGAGGCGCTCCAATGAAGGCGGTTGACGTGTTCCTCGGTGAGGTCGTTGCGCGAACTGCGTCGCGGCTGATCGCCGCCGGCCATTCCGGCATCCGGCTTCAAAACACCAGCGCCTTCAGTTGCGAAGCGTTTCTGGAGAACATCACAAGTTCGCCCAAGCCTCGGGTTGCGGCCGTTGTCGGTTCCACAGCGCAGGAACTATCTCGAAAAGGGAGGTATCCCGCAAAGCTGCTCACGACGGACCTCGCCGTCGCCGCCGAATGGCGCAATGACCCGAAGGTCACCGAGACGGTTGTCGTCGTGGCGCTCGGCGAAGAAGAGCGCCTCGGCACGTTTCATCGCTTTACGGAAGTCCAGGATCACGACCTCTATAAGGAAATCTGCGCCCTTGCGAAGGCCACCCTATGCCCGAATGACGTCCAGACGCACTGGTGGGCTGTTCTCGCGCGGCCTGAGGCGATGCGGCAACTTTCCGTGCACCGCCTGGCGTCCTATTTCGTTTTTCTTGAATCGCAACCGAAGCAGATTCCTGAGGCGTCGCGCGACGGCCTTTACCTTCTCGGCTTATTGCCGTCGAAAGGGTTTTTCGAGCGTTCGACGCCAGCGGAACTGCTGAGGAATTTTAACGCGAACCGGCAGTTGATCAATCGCATCGAGATCCTCTCGAACGCCGACCGGGACCGCCTCGGACGCGGCGTCGACAGCGCCACCGACGCCGAGCGCCCAAGGCTACTCGCGACGCTCGGCAAGGTCCTAAAGTACAACCGCTCGGGCGAGGACGCCGACAGGGCGGTTCTGCTCGCGGAAGATGTCCGGGCGCTTTTCGAAGCGAAGAAGACGTCGACCAAGACAAAAGGTTCGCGCCCCGTCCCCATCGAACGGGTCGGGATTGACGCCATCCTGCACGGTGAGACCGAGGAGTTGATTCACCTCGGCGAGAAACTGCGGGACACGCTCAAGACTTTCGAGGAGAACGAGACGCCCTCTGTCGCAATCGACCTGTCGGGCCGCAGCGAGCAGGCGTCGATGAAGATTCCACCCGCTCTTGTTCGCCTTCTCTCCAGGAGCGTGACGCCGGACAAACTGGGCGGCATCTTCAAGTTTGCCGATAGCGATTCCTTCGCCGACGCGATCGATGACATCGACCAGGCGGAATTCAGTCCCTTCGGGCTCGACGGCGAAAAATCAACTCAGACGCTGTTGAAACGCGTCGTCGATGCGGAACTGATCGAACCCGAAGCCTTCGACCGCTGGCTCGCACTTGTGTCGACGCGGGCCGCGCTTACGGAGGATGCCCCGGCGATTGCCGTGTCGCCCATCGTCGCACTTGCCAGCGACAAGAACCTGCTGAAAGCAGCAAGCGACTATCTGGCCGCCTACGAGAACTTCATGGCGACCATTCGTGATCGGTACGAAGCCGTTTCTGTGAAATCGGCGAAGGGCGCGAGGCATCTTTGCGCGCAACTCCTGCTCCTTGACGTGATCCTGTTTCAAACCGGCAAGGCCGTCTATGCGATGCTCTCGCCCCTGCATCCGCTGCATCTCTGGAAATTCGTGCGGCTCGCGGAACAACTCAGGGACGAGAAGGACACGCTCTCTGACGAGTACAAGGAGGTCCTCGGCGCCAGCGCCCAGCGCCTGCCGCACTTCGTCACGGCGCTTTTCATTCCTGAGGGTCCTGTTTCGAATCACACCCTCGTCCTTCCGCAGAGCACGGAATTCGCGACGCTGCCCTGCTACCAGGAGGAAAGTCCGCACTTTGCCGGCGACGAAGGCCAGGAGAAGGTGCTTCGCATCCTGCGCAAGTTCCTCGTGCTGTACCCGCACGCGAAGAAGAACCTGCGCGTTTGTCTCGTTGATCCGCCAGAACTGTCGTCGCTGCTGGAACAACTGGCCAACGAAATCAGCGGGGAGGACTTGCCCATCGACGGGCTTGAACTCACGGTGCTGCGCACGCTCGACCGCTCGCTGTCCCTCGGTTCCGACGACCAGCAGCTCGAAGCGATCGCGGCCGTCTTCGGCGCCGAAGACCTGCCCAGGTTCACGTTGAACATTCATCACGAGAAAACGACTTACACCGACATACTCGCGCAACTCCGCCAATCGCCAGTGCACGTGCTTGCTATCTTCGATCCGTCCCGTTCCGAGGTCGGCCAATTCGTCAGTCGGGAAACGGGTTTTGTGCACCCGCTCGTTCTGCCAAAACAATTCTCGTACGACCCGATTGAGGACACGCTCGTCATCACGCCCGCGGCGACGGGCGATCTGTTCGACCTGTACTACAGTCTTCAGAACCGCCTGAACAACGCACTAACGGGTTCGCACTTCGGCGTCAGTTCCAGTCTCGCGAGCGAGTTTCCGCCAACCGGCGAGTTGCTCAAGTGCTGTACATGGCTGGTGTTGGGCGACAAACTAGTCGAGTCCCTGCCTGTCAAGGGCGGCAAGATGATCTCGTTCGAACCCGGCGTCCGGCGCGACATCATCGTCCTGACAGACAGCCTCACAAAATTCGAGCGGGAGTTCGACTATTACCTCCGAAAAGCCAATCTCGATCCCACGGAGGAATCCCTGCATGAACTGATTGGGTCCAGTTCCGAGCTTGTCGGTGAAGGACTTCTTGGGTTGATCCGGTCCGACGGGGACGAATGAAATGCACTTCGATCAGAATAAGTCCGTCGGCGCATTAGGCACCCTCGTCATCGCGAAATGGTATCGCGCGATGAACCCGAGGCACTTGCTGATCAGCCTTGATAGCGCCGAGACGCGGCGCTGGATGAATTTCGACGACGACGGTCGTCGCGCCGATCTTCTCGGTCTGTCAGTTGACGACGGGAATAACCCGATCATCGACATCCTAGAGTGCAAGTCCGGTGTAGTTGATGCAACTAGTGTCTACAACATCGACGGCAATGGCCGGATTGCCGGCAAGCCGGTGGAGCAACTGGTCAACACGGGCCGTTCTGTTGGAGCCATCTTCGGCCTGAATGAGTGGAAGAACCACGTCCTTACCCCGCCGCGCCGAGAAATTCTCCGCAACCACCTTTACCGTCAGGGCTTCACAGGTCCGCGCACACCGCAGGAGAAACAGTACTGGGGGCAGTTACTAAACAGCCTTTTCTCCGGTGAGATCAAGCCGCAGATTCGTCTGAACCTCATTCTCGTGAATCTCGGGTTGAACCAGGAACCGCTGGATCAAGTCGTCGAAGCCGAAGGCGCCAAGGTTCGCCTTGTCCATTTGAACGAGGAATCCGTGAGCCTGCATCTCGGGCGAACGCCGGCCGATCGTCAGGTCGTCATTGAGGGGCCGAGGGTAGAAGAGGAGGCCGAGGCGCCGGCAGTGTCAGAGAAGGCTTCAGTGCTCACGCCATCCCTGCTCAACGCGCCTTCTGACGTGATGGAGCAAATCAACGCGATCTGCGGGCGCATTCGGGCGGCGTGTCAGGACTTCGGCATTAAAGTGACGGAAATCGATCCCGGCCAGGTCGACATCGGCCCGTCCGTGCTCAGGTTCAAGATAAAGCTCGCGCCCGGCGAAGACTCTGCGCGGCTGCGGAAACAAGCGGAAAATATCGCACGCCAGCTTGCGGCGACATCCGTGCCGATCATTGGTTTCTTGCCAGGGACGAATTACGAATATCTCGACTTGGCGAGACCAGACCGGCAGGTGGTGCCCCTCGAACCCCTGCTGACGAAGACGCAACTACGTGATGTGAACGAACTACCGATGCACATCGGCGTCGACCCGTCCGGCAGGCAGACGCGCCTCGACCTCGGCGATGACCGGCTGCCGCACATGCTTGTCGGTGGCGGAACAGGTTCCGGAAAAACCATCTTCCTTTACTCTGTCGTCCTCAGCTTGATCGCGGCGCACACCGCCAAGACACTCGAATTGGTGATCATCGACCCAAAGCAGACGGATTTCACTGTCTTCGCCGGCCTTCCGCACCTGCGAAAACACGAAATCATCACCGACGCCAGAAGCGGAGTCGATGCCGTCAACGCGATCGCCGCGCAGGACATGCAGCAACGTTCCGAGCAACTCCAGAAGGCTAAGTTCCGCGACATCAAGAGCTACAACCTGGCGAACCCGAAGAACATCATTCGGCCGCTGGTTGTCGTCATCGACGAGTACGCCGATCTTGTCAGCGTCTTGTCCAAGAAGGAGCGGGAGGATTTCGAGCGCATCATCAGCCGGATAACGGCGCGCGGTCGTAATGTCGGGATTCACCTGATCCTCGCAACCCAGCGACCCACCGCTGATGTGGTAACCGGCAACATCAAGGCGAACATGGCCTGCCGCATTTCGTTTAGCCTACCGTCAAGCCGCGACTCTCAAGTGATTCTCGATGAACCAGGGGCGGAACGTCTCCTCCGCAATGGTGACATGCTGCTGTTGCTAGAGGGCAAACTGACTCGGCTCCAGGGGTACTACATCGATCCGCTGGCGATCGAGAAACACTTGCCGAAGCGATAAGTCTCACGTCCGTATTTCATGGTAGGTCTGGTGTCTCGCTTTGCGCTTGCAGATCGCGCCATCGATGAGGCCCGGGCGGACGCGGACTTAAGCTTCGCAAACAACAGCGTTGTTCGGCTGCTCACGCTGTGCTCCGTTTCGTGGACGGCAAAACCGAAAAATGAGACTGGCAACCCATCGTGTGTGACGTGCCGCCTGGCATAGCGATCAACGACGACCCGCTTGCCATCCTCGATGATCAATTTGTGAAGGTCTTGCGTCTGGGCTGGCCGGCTTGAACCCATCGCCGGGCGCGTCCCCGTTTGCCACTGCCATGCATCAACAAAGGCTACGGCTTCCGACGCGTTTGCAACGAGAAGCGTCCTGCCGACCGATCACATTCTGGGTATCGCATACCCGAAACCTGTTCGCTCCTCCACCGCGCTGGCCTAAAAAGTCCCGCAAATTCGTGCAGCGGGAGCCTTTGGAGCATGGCACTGGGCGTGAAGCAGTCAGTTGCGGCGGAGTGTCGCCAATCCCAGGAGCGCCCATGCCCTCGCGTCGAAAGTCGCCCGAGACAAAATCGCCCATACGCCCGCCGACTTCGGCGCGCTCCGGTCCCGCCCCTCGCGCGGGCCTGAACCGACGTAGCCCTGCTCAGACAGACGCAACGACAAAACGCTGGCGCCGGGATGATCGACCTCGGGCCGTTCGGTCGGCGGTTTCCGCGACCGCGTCGCTCCGGTGGTCGTCGTCGTTGATGGAGGTTCTCCTCGAGGAGCTGTACGTGGACGACGGCCTCGAAGAGTTGCTCGGGAAGTCGCCTACTGAATTGCAGATACGCCAGTACCCACAGGCCGTCGCGGCTGCGCTCATATTGCGTCACAGCTGGCGCGCCGACGATCTCGCCTGCATCCTCGAAAGACTTGGCATGACGAACGGAAGGAAATCCACCGAGGGCCCAAGTCGTCCGTCGCCGAATACGACACGGAAGCGAGTAAATTTTTCCAGTTGATCGGGGCCCGACCGTCGTCGCGCAATTCCCGGTGTCCGTAAACTATTGAGTCAGCGAAGCTTCGCCGAAGCCGGTCCGACGCGGCTGGTCGGTACACGATCTGCACGTTCCAGGGTCCCACACGCGTCATCGCGCCAAATGCTCAGGTGGATATCAGTGTGCCGCCAGACCTCAGCAGCCATACGTTAGCTTGCATGTCTGTGTACTGCTCTCCACTGTCCAGTGGTGCGCAGATTCTGCGTACCTACTTCTTGCTCTGATTCCCCTCGTCGCGAACCGTTCCACGCGGCTTGGCCCACCGAGCCTGCGCAGCCTTCCGCAACGCCTCACTCCGTTCCACCGGGCCGACATTCCGCCAGCGCGCTGCGCCCAGGCCAACGGCCTGGCGTTTGATTGGCGAAGGCGAGAGTTTCCGGCTCGCGATGTCGAGCATCTCCAACGCGAGATCGATCAGGACCTCCGGCGGAAGTCCTGTCTGTCGCATGATCCGTCGAAGCGTCATCGTTCGTCTGACGCCCAGACACGTCGCCAATTCTAACGAAACATGTCCGCTTGCTGGGGGGCTTGACTTTGCTGTTGACATGCGTAAGCTCGTACTGCTAGATCAAGTCTAGTTCCGATAACACCAGCGCGGGAGGTTCTCCATGACCTGCGGCTTTGTAGTCAGATTCACGCGACGCGTGAGTGTGATGGTGTTCACGGCTCTCCTTTTCTTGCCCACACTGGCATTCGCCCAGTCTCCTTGGGAGCGCGCCGCGAGCAATCTTGAACGAACGTTCACTGGTCCGTTGGCGCGCTCGCTTGCGCTGGTGGCCATCGTGCTCGGTGGACTGATGTTCATGTTCGGAGAGGCCGGTGCCAAGCGCCAGATCTCCGGCATCGTCTTCGGCGGCGGACTGGCGCTGTTCGCGGCGCAGTTCCTCGTCTGGTTGTTCTGAAACGTCCGTAAGTTTTGCGGAGGTGCGGGCATGCCTGATCGCCCGACGTACCGGCCCGTGTACAAGGCGCTGCATCGTCCCCTGACAATCTGGGGCGTCGACAGGCGTCTGTTCTTCCTGTCACTCCTGCTCGGGGCGGCGACGTTCAACCTGTTCTACTCGTTCCTCGCCGGCCTGCTCATGGCCGGCGGGCTGTACGGGTTTGCCCTGTGGGCGACGGCACGCGACCCGGAGATGCTCCGGATTCTACTCGCTTCGTCGAAGGCGCGGAGACGGTACGACCCCGGAAAGCACGATCGCGTGAATATGGAGGTGACGCCGTGGTGAGCGTTGGCCGCATCCTCCGCGACTACCGGGACGCAGGGAGTGTGAACGGGCTCTTGGCGCTGTGGGGGTTCGTCGACGACTCGACGTTCCTGACGAAGGCCGGTCATGTCGGCGTCGTCTATCGCCTTCGCGGCGTGGACTACGAAGGGCTGTCGCATCCGCAACGTCAGGCCCTCGTGCATCGCTTTGAAGCCGCACTTCGGCTCCTCGACGAGCACTGCCGGGTCTACCAGTACCTGCTGAAGCGCACGGTCGGCCCGTTCGTCTCCATGCCGTGCGAAGCACCGATCGCCAACGAGGCGATTCAGCGTCGGGCGGCGTACCTGAACGGCCGCCGGCAGGACCTATACGACCTGTCGCTCTATCTCGTGCTGCTCTACGAAGCGCCCCATGTCGTGAGACGAAGGACGGAGTTGCGCCGGTTCTGGCAGGCGCCCGGGGAGGCGCTCCGCGCCTGGCTGTCGAAGGACCAGGCACTCCAGCTTCTCGAATCGGAGTTGGACCGAGCCATCGGGACGCTCCACCACAAGGCGCAATCGTTCGAGGTCCAGATTGGGGAATTCGGTCCCGTGCGGCTAGAGAAGTCGGGGGCCTTCCGATTCTTCCGCGAACTCTTGAACTATTCCCCGGCTGTCGTCGATTCCGCGCGGCTCGCATACGACACACACCTGGACTACTTCGTGTCGGATTCGGCCGTGGACTGCCACCGCGATCACCTCGTCGTCGGTGACCGCGTGGTCAAAGTGCTGTCAATGAAGGAGCCGCCGAGTCAGACGTTCGCGTTCCTGCTGCAGGACCTGTACGAGATTCCCGGCGAGTTCGTCGCCTGCCTCGAGTGGCAGCGAATCCCGAGCGACCGGATGCGGCGCGACGTGCAGAGCCGCCGACGCCACTTCTTCAACAAGCGCGTATCGATCGTGAACTACGTGTCCCCGGACACGCGACCGGAGGAGATGCTGGTCGACGACTCGGCCAGCGCCACGGTGAAGCAACTTGGCGACTCGCTCACAGAACTGGAGGTCAACGGCCACTTCTTCGGTCAGTGCTCGCTCGCGCTCGTGCTGCACAACACCGACACCCGTGCGCTCCAGCACCAGACGGCCGAGGCGATGAAGGCGATGGCCGTTCATGACGGCAGCCTCTTCGAGGAGACGTACAACTTGCTGAACGCCTGGTTGAGCATCGTTCCGGGCAACGGCGCGCACAATCTCCGACGACTCGCACTCCTTGAAACGAATTTCGCGGACCTGAGCTTTTTGTTCACACTCGATCACGGCGATGCGGTCAGTCCGCACCTCGGCAATGAAGCGCTGGCCGTCTTCGAGACACCCCATCGAACGCCGTACGCGTTCAACCTCCACGTGCAGGATGTGGGACATACGCTCGTCCTCGGGGCGACCGGGAGCGGCAAGAGCTTCGCCCTGAACTTCCTGATTACC
>JBEBGB010000737.1:0-2732 GCA_040081675.1 Vicinamibacterales bacterium | reverse complement strand
GCGGGCGACGTGGACAAGGCCATCAAGTGGGCGATGGCCTACAACGACGGCCCCTGCCTCATCGAGGCCGAAGTGGTGAAGGAGGACAACGTCTTCCCGATGATCCCGGCCGGCGCGCCTCTGTCGGGAATGATCGTCGAGAAGCCGAGAGTCAAGATGGAGAAGCCGACGGGTTCGACGTAGCTGGCGGGCCTTGGCTGTCCGCAATTCATTTACGAGGTTTCCATGTCAGTCAACACCGAACCGCGCGGCGCCCAGTTTGAACTCGATCCCGGCAAGGCCCCCCGTCGGGAGGTTGTCGCAGTGGTGAAGCCGCCGCTCCACACCATCTCGCTGCTCGTGCGCAACAAGCCGGGCGTTCTCGTGCGCGTCTCGCTCGTGTTTTCGCGCCGCGGTTACAACATGGAGTCGTTGGTCGTGTCGCCGGCGCTGTCCGTGGCGGGCGCGGACGCGACACCAGGCGAGTTCTCGCGGATGACCATCACCTGCTCCGGGGATCGCGATACGCTCGAGCAGATCATCAAGCAGCTCGAGAAGCTGATCGACGTCGTGCACGCCATCGATCACACAGGTCAGCCGGTGATCGAAAGCGAGGTGGTGCTCGTGAAGCTCAGGGCCCGCCTGAATGAGCGCACGGAGATTCTCCAGATCGCCGAGAGCTTCAAGGCAATCGTTGGGGACTTCGGCGTCGAGTCGGTCATCCTGCGGTGCGCGGCAGGGACAGAAAAGCTCGATGCCTTCATCAAGCTGCTGATGCCCTACGGCGTCATCGAACTGGTTCGCTCGGGCAAGATCCTGATGGCGCGCGGGGCGCAAGAGACCTAGAGCGCTGATCACCTAATTCCGGCTCTCGGAGGGATCGACACTGCAACGAGCCTGTGATCTGATTTTGAGTATGATCATATCCTGAGTCATACTTTTGTCATCATGGGAGAAACCGCGCGCGTGACCGTGACGCTCTCCGCCGACTTGGTCGACGGCATCGACCGAATCGAGCGCAACCGGAGTCGATTCATCGCCGAGGCCGTCAAGCACGAACTCGCGCGGCGACGGCAAGCAAGCCTGCTCCAGTCCATCCGCAGTCCGCATGCGGACACCGTGGCGCTCGTCGACACGGGGATGGCCGACTGGGTGTCCGACCTGCCCGCCGACGAAGGGCTCGTCGATATCGATGCGGGAACTCCCGTCCGCTGGGTCGAGGGGCAGGGTTGGACAAAGGGCTCCGCGTGACACTCGAGCGCGGCACCGTCGTCCTCGTGGAACTCGATCCCACGCTTGGCCGCGAGCAGCGCGGCGTTCGGCCCTGCGTCGCGGTGAGTGACCCAGCCGTCAATGCTGACCAGCGCTTCCCCTTGATCGCCGTGGTCCCGGTCACCGGTACGCCCGGTGAAGGGGCGCTCTATCCGTCCCTGACGCCGGGGCGAAGCGGTCTCACCAAGACGTCGTATGTACTGACGGACCATGTGCGATCGATCGACAAGCGCCGAATCCGAAAGACCTACGGCCGGGTGTCGGCGGTCGAACTCGCCTCGATCGACCAAGGCCTCGAGATGTTTCTCGGCTTGAACAAATGAAATAAATGACGTTCGTCGGCGCCGCCGCCTTCCAGATTTCTCTACCCTGGGCGACGAGGCAGCACCAATCGAGCTGGCCGATGAGATCCCTCCGGCCGGCCCGTACTTGTCCGAGCCGCACGCGCCGCCGCAGTTCGTCGGCGAAGTTCAGGAGCATGACGATCTCGTGCTTCTGCCGGGGAGCCTGGGCAGACGCGTCGGGACCACCGCAACACGTGTGCCGTCGGGAGCGAGGTCGCAATTGAAGCCCGCGCCCCCGAGTGCGGCTATCCACGCACGGGGCTTGTCGGCGACGCAGGTGGCGCCGTTCACGGCGTAGCGGACGGTCGATGCAGGGCGCTAACGAGGCGCCGGGTTGTCGGCCTTGCCGCTCGACAACGGTGTCCCGATGTGATCGGCAAGTTGACCTCCCGTGAAGTTGTCGGTGCTGCTCTCGTCGATTTCGGGCAGCATCGTCGCATTCCACGCCAGCCACTGCGCGACAAGGCGATCGTAGACGTCCTTCTTCCGCTCCTTCAGGTTGGCGCGCTCCATCGGATCGTCCACCACGTTGAACAGGAACGTGTTGTCGAGGATCTTCAGGAACTTGTAGTCGCCGCTGCGGACAGCGCGCTGCGCGTTCGCCTTGTAGCGCCAGAAGAGCGTGCGCTCCACCGCCGGCGACGCCGACTGCGTGATGATCGGCAACAGGTTGATGCCGTCCGACTGGAACGCCGCATCCGGCGCCACGCCCGCGGCCGCGAGCAGCGTCGGCAGCCAGTCCATCGTCATGGTGACCTGCTCACTGACCCGCCCCCGCGGCACGCGCGCTGGCCACGAGATGATGGCGGGAATGCGAAGGCCGCCTTCGAGGAGCTCGGTCTTCCGCCCGGTGAACGGCCAGGTATTCCCGAACCGCTCGCCGCCGTTGTCGCTGGTGAAAACGACGATGGTGTTGTCAGTCAGGCCATTGGCATCGAGCGTCGTCATGAGCCGGCCGACCTGGTGGTCCATGGCCTCGACCATGCGCTTATACGTCTGCTGCGTGCCGCCATCCCAGTGGCGCAGGTCGAAAGGGGCGGGCCGGCCAGTTGGATCAGTGGGATCTTCAAGCCGTCGTTGGCAGCCTGGGGCAGTTTCTCCAACGCCAGTCCAGCGTGCGCGAGCCGTCTAGCGAAG
>JBEBGB010000736.1:0-2732 GCA_040081675.1 Vicinamibacterales bacterium | reverse complement strand
CCAAATCACAATTCACCAATTCACCAAATCACCAAATCACCAATTCACCAGGTCACGATGCACTGATCCTGAGTGTTATTTTCCTGTGGAGCCAGGACGGACGACACCCTGATAGCCTGCCGTGACCGACTTGATGCCCTTGTAGACGAACTTCTGGAGACGCTTTCCTTCCCACGTCTCCGTGGTGTAGAGGTTCCCCTTCGAGTCGATTGCGATGCTGTGCACGCCGAAGAACTGCCCCACCTGGCGTCCACCATCACCGAAGCTCGTGATTGGTTGAAGCGACTGGCGCTCGATCACCATGATGCGCTGGTTCATGCCGTCGGCCATGAAGAGGTACTTCTGCTGCGCGTCCTTCGAGAACGCGATGTCCCACGCTGTGCCCGATCCGAGCGTTTCCTTCTCGTAGAACTGCTCCTTCACGAACTTCCCGTCGGGCGTAAACACTTGAATCCGATTGTTCACGCGGTCGCAGACGTAAACCAGGCGGTCGACCGAGATGTCTGCGCAGTGCACGGGATTGCGGAATTGCTGCAAGGGAGGCGCCTCGGGACGATACCGCCCGTAGTTCACGTCGTCTGGCTTGTTGCCGTACGCGCCCCAGATGCGCTTGAACGCGCCGGTCTCGGAGTCGAGCACGGCGACACGGTGGTTGCCGTACCCATCGGCGATGTACGCTTCCTTGGTCGGCTCGTCGACGAAGATCTTTGCGGGCTGGCGGAATGCGAACATGTCCGTGCTGGTGGCATTCGCCCAGCCGAAGCCAAACTGCTTGATGAATTTACCGTCGCGCGTGAACTTCAGAATCTGGCCGTCCTGCGCGCCGTTCCCGGCAATCCAGACGGTGCCGTTGGTCTCGACGAAGATGCCGTGGTTGCTGTCCGGCCATTCGTAGCCCTGGCCCGGTCCGCCCCACCCCTGCACGAGATCACCCGCCTGATCGAACTCGAGAACCGGCGGCGCGGCCGCGCAGCAGTTCTTCGACAGCTTGCCTCCGAGCGCGTTCTCGTTGGCATCGAGCGTCGATGCGCCTCGGTGAATGACCCATATGTGATCGCTCTTGTCCACCCAGACGCCGATGGTCGAGCCGAGAATCCAGTGGTTCTTCATCGGCTTGGGCCACATCGGATCGACTTCGAACGCCGGGGCCTGCACCTTGCTGCCGGCCTGGGCCTCGGCGGCGTGCTCGAGCCAACGCTCGCCCGCACCCAGCGCTCCTAGAACCAGCACCCACGCAACAGCGACCTTAAAACGGGATGTGTGCACGTTCCGCTCCTCTTCTTGATGTCGATCCACTATCCCTTGCGTGCCTTCTTCGGAACGAAGGCGAGGAATCGTCGGGGGTTGTCCTGCATGATCTGTCGAAGCACCTCATCGCTCGCGCCCGCTGCCTTCAGCTTTGGAACGAACACGGTGAGGGTGCGTGCGTAGCCGGGGCCTCCGCCTTTCTTGGTCTGGGTGATGTTCGAGAGGTCCGAAGCAAACATCAGATTGTCGGCATAGCCGGCCTCGAGCAGCTTCATCACAAGCGGCACCTGCTGTGCGTCGCCCGCAGAACCCTGCCGGTCGAAACCGATAAACGCGCCGCGCCGGGCCACTGCGCGGTGCACTTCAACGTTCGGGTCGGTGAGGTTGCCGAGGTGACCAATGACCACCTTCTTCGGGTCGACGCCCACGTCTTCGAAGATGTCGAGTTGCTCGAGCGCCGACTTTCCGGGAATCCCGGTGTGCGTGAAGATCGGCAGGTTCGTCGCAACGCAGGCTCGGCCAACCGCACGGAAGACCTTCCGCTCGTCCTTCGTGATGTAGTCCCACGATCCGATTTCGCCAAAGCACCCCACCGGCTCGGTGTCCACCTGCTCGAGGAGCGCCCGGTAGATCTGCTCCTCGCTCATCGTGGAGATCTCTTTGGGATAGAACGGCTGCGTATAAAAGCCCCCGCCCGCAACGATCGGCAGACCAGACATCTGCGACATCTGGCGCAGGAAGTTCATGTCGCGTCCCATGTCGACATGCCCACCGTCGACGATGCAGCTGATGCCTTCGCTCTTGGCGATCTTCATTTCCTCGACCATGAAATCGAGGTCTTGCATGAAGTACTTGCCCGAGGGTGTTGACGGCGGTGCTGGAGGTGGCCCGCCCGCTCGACCTGCCCCTGCGCCAGCGCCGGGAGCAGGCGCGCCAGGCAGGGCGGTTTCACGACGGGTGTCTGCGGCGTAGCCGGTCCAGCGGGTCATGAAGTTGTCGGCAAATGACATGTGCTCGTGGAAGAGCGTCGCTCCGCCTGCGAGTTCGTCCGGGGCATAGTCCTTGAGGATCGTGCGAATCACGGCTCCCTTCGGAAAGGTCGGCGCAGCTGCCGACACGAACTCCGGGAGCGCAGCTGCCGCGGCACCCATGCCCAGAATTCCAAGCGCCTCGCGGCGCGTCCAGCCTCGAGATTCCGACATGCCTCTTTACGGCTCCTTTACCGAGTATGCACACCCGTGTGCGGCCCTACTCTAATCGAGAACCGGTGGGTTGGGATGGGGCAAAGAAGAGCGGCCGAGCGATAGGGCGGGCGGGGCTGGCACGGCAGGCAGGACAGGTCGAGTCGGGCAGGTCAGGACGGTAGGGACGGTCGGACGAGAGCTCTACCACCGAGGACACGGAAACGGAACGGAGGACGGGGTGTTCAGGCGGGTTGGGCGGGTTGGCCTTGTAACGGGAAATCTTGCGCCAACGATCGCGAC
>JBEBGB010000735.1:0-2736 GCA_040081675.1 Vicinamibacterales bacterium | reverse complement strand
AACTCGGTTGGGTTCATCACCGCCAATCAGAGTCGCCAGACCAGCAACTTGAACATCGCGCGAACCTGTGGATTCCATGATCACGACAGGCCGGATGACAAGTCGCTTCAAGGGTCGATCATCATTCAGTAGTCAAGACGAAGCGCCCAGAACCACGAACTAGCCGGAGGCGATCGCCTAGCTGCAGGCGTTGGCGATCATCTTCACCGACTTGACCGCAAACGTGGGTACGTCGGACTTGGCCGAAGCAGCGTCTTTCCGAGGGAGTTCCTGTGGCATCTGACCCTTCACTTCGCCATGGATGACCCCCGACGTGTTGGAGACGATCGCGCCGGTCAATTCGACCTGGTGGCCGACGTGCGATTTCAGATCGTCAGCGCTCATCAGCGTGTACGACATCGGCGTGTCGTTGTGCTTCTTGGTCGCCGCCTCGTCCTTCATCGCAGTGTTGGTTCTTGGATCCGCCTTGGCTTTTGAGTCGGAGACCTTCGCGTTGTTGAGCATGAAGTGCGTCATGTCCGTGCTCTGCGCGATGCATCCGATCACGCTGGTCTCGTCCTGCATGTTCTTGTCGTGCATCATCTGACTGCCGGCGACAAGAGTGCCGGGAGCCTGAGGGACCAGAGTGCCGGGGACCTGAGCATTGACACTGCCGGCCAGTACCGACACACATGCGACTGAAAGCAGGACAGCGATCGTTCGTTTCATAGTTGTAGCCCTCGGGACTGTGTTGAGCGGCGATCCACGCTGTCGTGGTGGGCGAGATAGTCGGCGAGATAGAAGAGCGCCGTCCCAAGCGGTGCCAGGGACGTTCCCTCCTACTGCAGTGGAGTGCAACCGACGTACCGTGGTGCCCACCGGTCATGCGCGTGCATGTCGCCTCAATCGGCTCTCTCGTGCATGCCCTGGCTGTCACGAACCGTGAAACGGTGACGGTTCGCCGAGCTCAACAGATCGCGACCGGGGGCAAGCGCTGGGATCAGGAACGACCCACCCTGGGCAATCGAGGGGACTCTTCCCTAGCTCGCTGCTGAGTCGCGCCGCTGGCTGGCCAGCCCGACCGCTTTCAGGATACTGAAGTACAGATAGCCGGGATCGATCTCGCCCTTCTTCATCGAGAAGCGTGCGGAGTTCTGGATGTGATGGTGGTTGTTGTGGAGTGCCTCGCCGGCAGTCAGCAGCGACCAGTGAGGACCGGGCAGGTTCGTGGAAGCGTCGGGCGTCTCGAAATTGCGATAGCCCCAGTAGTGACCAAGGCCGTTGATGATGCCGGCCGCAAAGAATGGAATCCAGACCATCTCGGCCAGCCACATCGGAAAGCCTGCGACACCGAACAGCCAGAGATTTGCCGGCAGCGTCAAGGTCGGGCCGAGGATGCTCAACCGGTCATAGAAGAATTCGAAGAAGTCGTCCGGTGTGCCCTTGCCGTACTGCTCGATGATGGACTTGTTCTTTGCCGCGTGGTGGTAGAGCGCGGTGCCGCCCAGTACCACGCGCCAGATGCCGTACACAATCGGGCTGTGCGGATCCTTGTCGGTCTCGACGTTCGCGTGATGGCAACGGTGCACCGCCACCCATTCCTTTGTCGGCATGCCCGTCCGAACCCAGAGCCAGAAGCGCATGAAGTGCGCGACGGGCGGCGCGAAGGCGATGGACCCATGCGTCTGGCATCGATGCAGGAACAGCGTGACGCACGTGGTGGTGATGTGCGTGTCGATAATCGTGATGACGACGTAAGCCCACACGGGCAGGTTCGGCCAGACTGCGTGGGCGTTGATCCAGCCCGCGAGTCCTCCGATCGAGTCGATAAATGTCATGAGCCTCGGCTCTGATTGAAATAGGACAGGAATGAAACACGTCTCTGCGACGTGCCTGCCATGGTAAACGAGGCAGGAGAGTTGAGTGCACTCGAAAGTGCATCACGAAGCCTCTCGGTCGACGTCGGAAGAGCGAGAGCGTCAGTTCGCCGGAAAACCGTCACTGCCGCATAGTCGGCGCATCGGGCCAACGTGTGTCAGTTGATGGATGCGACACGAATCTCTGACCGACTGGGATCGCCAGTTGTCCATGCGCGCAACCAGCCTCCTGCCCGCACGGACACGAGGACAGGATACGTGCCGACTTCACGCGCCTCCGCTGTTCGCGTGAACTGCATGGTACCAGCAGCGTCAGGTCTGCCAAGCGCGGACGCGAGTGTCCGCGATCCGCTGCCGGACTCGTCCCAGCCAACCGCCAGCGAGCCGGCGGTATCGATGGCCAGCTGGGGATGATTGGCTTGGCCTTGGGTTGGAAGCCGTCGGCGTGGTGAGAACGAACCGCCATCACGAGACGTTGCATAGAAGAGCGCCTTCACCGGCCCGCTCTTTTCGGTGACGACAGATGGCCAGACGATGTGGACGGCTCCCGACGCGTCCACCACCATTGACGGCCCGTCGTCCGGGCATCCTTCAATCTGCCACTTGTCTTCACTGACGCGGACTGGCGGAGCGAATGTCTTGCCGCCGTCTCGAGACGCAGCAAAGGCGATGTCGCGCATGTTGCCGGCATAGACATGACGCCACGCCAGGAACAGGCTGTTGCCTGGTCCGGCCGCGATTGCGGTCTTGCAGCAGTAACACACTCCCCCGGTCACGCCCTTCGGTGCGATGACGCCGTCCAGCGAGGTCACATACAACTGCGACAACTGCGCCATGGCCACGCCGTCGGTGGGCGCCGCAGCTGAGGCCGCTGCCGTCG
>JBEBGB010000734.1:0-2740 GCA_040081675.1 Vicinamibacterales bacterium | reverse complement strand
TCTCTCGAGAACTATCTCGGCAAAGTCGCTCAGTGCCAGCCCGCCCCGCTCATGGGCGAGGTCGTCCGTGTCACCGGCCTGCTCGTGGAGTCGCTCGGCCCTCGCGTATCTGTCGGCGAAGTGTGCGAGCTGCGCGGGCGCGGCGATGCGCCGCCGCTGCCTGTCGAAGTGGTTGGGTTCAGGGACGGACGCCTCTTGACCGTGCCCCTCGGCGACACGGCCGGCATAAGGCCTGGCGACCGCATCGTGGCTCGCGGAGGCACGCTGTCCATCCCAGTAGGCGTTGGGATGATGGGGCGGGTTATTGATGGCCTCGGCCAGCCAATTGATGGCCTTGGCCCCCTCCACGTCAATGAATCGGCGCCACTGAAGCCAACTTCACTCAATCCACTGGCGCGCAGTCCAATCTCGGAATCGATGGGCACTGGTGTGCGGGCCGTGGACGCCATCCTGACCTGCGGGCGGGGTCAGCGCATTGGCCTCTTCGGAGGCAGCGGTGTGGGCAAGAGCACGCTGCTCGGCATGATGGCGCGCGGAACGCAGGCCGACGTCGTGGTTCTCGCGCTCGTCGGCGAACGCGGACGAGAGGTGCGCTCCTTTCTCGAGCACGACCTGGGGCCACAGGGCCTCGAGCGATCCGTGGTGGTGGTGTCGACCTCTGACAGTCCGCCCTTGTTGCGGCTGCGTGCAGCCTACAGCGCCACCGCTATCGCCGAGCACTTCCGTGCGGCGGGGCGCAACGTGCTGCTGATGATGGACTCGGTCACGCGCTTCGCCATGGCACAGCGCGAAGTGGGTCTCGCGGCGGGCGAGCCGCCGACAGCGAAGGGCTATCCGCCTTCGGTGTTTGCCCTGCTGCCTGGTCTGCTCGAGCGCGCCGGCAACCTGCGAAGCGGCGGCAGCATTACGGCGGTCTACTCGGTCCTTGTCGAAGGCGACGACACGAATGAACCGATCGCCGACGCCGTGCGCGGCATCCTCGACGGGCACGTCGTGCTCTCTCGTGACATGGCGTCGCGCAATCACTATCCCGCGATCGACATTTTGCAGAGCGTGAGCCGAACCATGCCAGACGTGACCACGCCTGCGCACAGAGCGAAGGCCGGGAAGGTGCGGGAGTGGCTGGCCACGCTGCGCGACAGCGAGGACCTTGTGAGTGTGGGCGCCTACGTCGCAGGGAGCAATCCGCGGATTGACCAGGCGCTCGCCAAGCGCGAAGCCGTCGATGGGTTCCTGCGTCAACCGTCCGATCAGGCCACGACGTTTGGTGATGCGGTCGCCGGGCTGGAGCGCCTGTAATCGATGACGTTCAAATTCAGGGCGGCGGCCGCGCTAGACGTTCGACGCACGCAGGAAGACGCGGCGCGACTCGCCTCGGCGAAGGCCGAGACGGAGCTGGACCTCGCCCGTCAGCGCACAGCGGCTGCGAGAGCCGAGGCCCGGCAGAACGGCGAGCGACTTGTCGAAGTGCAGTTGGCCGGCGTCGAGAGCTGGCGCGTGCAGTGGCATCGCGCCTGGATCGATCGGCAGCGCCGGGAAGTGACTGTCCGTGCGCGCGAGGCGGACGTCCGCGCAGCGGAGGCCGCGCAGGCCCGGCAGGCCGCGCAGGAAGCGGTCAAACGACGTCGAGTGCTCGAGCGTCTGCGCGACCGAGCCTGGCGGAAACACCGACGTGCAGCCGACCAGAAGCACGTGCGAGAGATGAACGAGTTGGCGACGCTCAGATTTGTGGCCCAGATCGCCGAAGGAGAACACCGTGCAGACTAGCGCAATCAGCGGCGCCGCGACTGCGGCAGCGTCGACCAGCACCACCACCGACACCGCCAAGGCACTCGATAACAGCGGCCTTGGCCGCGAGGCGTTCCTGAAACTGCTGGTCACGCAGCTCCAGCACCAGGATCCGACGTCGCCACAGGCCGACACGCAGTTCATAGCGCAGCTGGCGACGTTCAGTCAGCTCGAGCAGCTGACACAGATGAACCAGTCGCTGACGCAGATCGCCCAGTTCTACGCGGCGATGGGCGGGAGCGTGCCGACGGGCTCGAGCGGCTCTTCGACAGACGCATCTGATTCATCAAATTTATCGAGCGCCACCAGTGGCGCCGTCAACTCGACCAACACCCCAGCGATCTAAAGGAAGGCAGAGATGTCATTTTCGTCCAGCCTCTCGGGGCTCAACGCGAACCAGCAGCAACTGAACGTCATCGGGAACAACCTGGCCAACCTCAACACGATCGGCTACAAGTCGAGCATCGTGACCTTCTCCGATCTGGTGAGCCAGTCGGTCGGCGGCACGAGCGTGAATCCGATGCAGGTGGGCCTCGGCGTGGCCACCGGCTCGATTTCGCCGAACTTTTCCCAGGGCGGATTCGACGCGACAGGCGTGGCGACCAACGTCGCCATCGACGGCGCCGGCTTCTTCATCGTCGGCACCCAGGAAGATCAGTCGTACACGCGCGCCGGCAACTTCTCGTTCAGCTCGGACGGCACACTCATCACTGCGGACGGACTCCCCGTGCAGGGGTACACGAGCACCGATCCGGTCAGCTCCGCCATCATCGCGAACGGGCCGCTCAGCTCCATCGTCATCCCCCCCGGAACCCTGCTCCAGGGCACACCGACGACGGAGTTCACAACGGTATCGAACCTCAACGCCGCATCGACCGCGGGTGACACCTTCTCGACGTCGTTTCAGATCATTGACTCGCTGGGTTCGACGCACATCGCCACCATCGAATAC
>JBEBGB010000733.1:0-2741 GCA_040081675.1 Vicinamibacterales bacterium | reverse complement strand
GTGATGCCGTCCCACTTGGACCACGGTTTCCGAGGGCGCATGTAGCGCTCGCGCACCGAGCGCTGGAGGTTGTCGTTCAATTGCAGGAGATAGTGCGCACGGCCGCGAGCTGTGGCGTCGGGCTCGTCGACCAGTGCCCGTAGCGTTGCAAGATCGTGTTCGAGTGCGTCGATGGCTTCGTCCCGATCGAGCGGAGCTGGCCACGCCAGCGTGGCCTGTGACGCGCGAGCCGCGGCCTGCTGCAGTTCGTCCGCGCTCGGCACGCGGCCCGTCATGGCGCGCCACACTTCCAGCGCGTAGAGCGACGGCACGCGAGGTCGGCCCTCGCCGATCTCGACGGTCGGAAACGACACGTAGAGCCGCCGCAAGGCAGCACCAACCGCCAGACGAAGCTGCTGCTTCTCGAGTTCCGCGCGATCGGTCTGCGTCAGAAGCTGCGCATCGAGCGAAAGACGTGCGGCGTCGAGGAGCAGCGGATCCTCACGCGGTTTCTGCGGGAACATGCGCTCGGCCAGCGCGGGCACGAAAACCACATCGAACGATCGACCGCGCAGTTGCGCCGGACTCGCAATGAACACGCGACCGTATCGGCGCGACGGAGGCTCGGACTCGATCGTGCTCAAGCGAAGCGTGAGCACTCGCGCGGCCTCGTCCAGCGACACGGGACCGACGGCCGCCATGGGTCGCAGGTCCGCCAGCACTCGAAGCACACGCTCGGGTCTCGCCAGCACTCGAGGGGCGAGCGACTCGAACTCGTCGAGCCACTCCGCCCACGTCGCTCGAACGGGCCATGCCGCGAGGGCACGCATGATTGGCAGGGCGAACGACTCGAGCGCATGCAGATCCTCGATCTTGCGTTCGAGATGACCGAGCCGGGCCGACTCCGGCTCCGTGCGTTCGAGCTCTTTCTGCTGCAGTTCGCACTCGCGAATCAATCCATTCAGCCGGCGTTCCCACCGCTCGCTCGACGAGACGATACGCGACTCGGCAAGCAGACGCTCCCATTTCCAAGGGGCGCGGAATGCGCGGGGCGACGTCTCGCTCTCGGGGGGCGTCGCGTCATCCTCGTGCGCCTGCTCGTCAGCGCGGTCGGCGAGTGGCCCGAACACTTCGTCTTGCGACGTCGGAAACACCTCGTCGGGCGCTTCGTCGGCCCGCGGTCGCGGCACCTGGCCAAGCGACAAGTACTCCGCGAAGCGGCGCGCGGAGAGATTGTCCTGCGCGCAGGCGATCAGCGAGAGAAAAGCGCGTCCAGCCGGATGTGGACGCCGGGTGCCGCGCTCGAAGTACGCCGGAATGCCCGCGCGCTCGAGTGCATGCTCCAGCAAGCCCGCATACACCTGCGGCGAGCGGAGCGCGATGGCCATTTGATCGAACCGGACGCCGCCGCGTGCTTCGCGCAGAATACGACGTGCGATCTCGACGGCCTCCCGCCCCTCGCCCGGCGCGGAGAACAACTCCACATCCTCCAGAGGTTCGCCTGCCGGTGTCTCGCCCGACGAGAAGAGTTGACGACGCACCCGGTCAAGTCCGCCGCCCCCGGGTTCCACTACGTCGATCCGACCAAGGGCTTCGAGCGCACGCACGGTCGACGTGTCGCCAGCGGGAACGGTGGCGACAGCGTCTGGAGCGCGAGTCACCAGCGCGTTGATCAGTTCGGACTCCGCCGCGTTCGACACCGCGACGTCCAGCAACACCAGACGACACGCGGCGTACGGGCCACTCTGGTCGGCGGCGCGCGTGGCCGTTCGAAGGAATGCGGCGCGGTCCACGATGGACACCGCGTCGAACTGGGCATCGAATCGTGTCAAGAGCGCGGCAAGGTCCGGCGCGCCCTCACTCGCGCCGACCAGCGCAGACGCCGACACGTTCGCCAGCGCGAGTTCCTCGAGCGTGCGCGCAACCGCGCGCGGAAAACCGGGCGAGTCAGCAACGGGACTGAAGTAGCTGAGTGCCGCGTCGCTCGCTGCGTCGAACACCGCGCGGGCGGCCACGGCTTCGATGCCGAGCGAGGTCGCAGGCATCACGCGATCCTGTGCCAGCAAGGGTGCCGCAAGACGAGCCGCGAGCTGCGTCAGGCTGAACCGATAGAGGCCAAATGTTGCACCTCTCCCGGCGGCAAGCGTGCGAACGAAATCGTCCGCCGCGCCACGACTGGCGCCGATGACGAGAATTTCTGCAGAGGGAGGAGCGGCGAGGACGAATTGACGCGCGGCCTCGAGACGAACGGCCGCGGATGAAGACAGGACGGTGCGCATACCCAACTCCCTTCCGGACGCCGTGCCGGACACCCTGGACACGCCAGCGCTCGCTGGCCTTTGGAGACGATAGCACCGACTGCCATTTCGCCCGAACATAGGCGGCCTCCGGGGCCGACGGCGTTGCCATCGTCGACGGGCATCGCACCATTCAAATCAGTGGCGCTCGGTCGATTGCGTCTGCTCGCCGACGATGCTAGCGTCGTCTCGCAATCGCGGCATGCCCTTCGCAGCAGTGGCTCCCGGGCAGTCGCCGAATGAACGGCGTCGGCCATCAGGGGAGCGACGAGCGCATGCAGAAGAACCTCAGTGTTCGCGTGGATTTACTGGAATCAACCATGGCCGACCTCAATGAACTTCCCGGGCAGTTCAAGGAGCTCTCATCGCAATTCTTGGAACTCCGGAGCGACGTGCGCGACGAGGTTTCTGCGTTACGTCACGAAGTGGTGGGGATGCGGGGCGAATTTCGCGGCGAGATGACCG
>JBEBGB010000732.1:0-2742 GCA_040081675.1 Vicinamibacterales bacterium | reverse complement strand
TCGCTGACCTCGAGCGCATCATCGATTCGCCCGAAGAGCGATCGCTGCTGCTGGACGCAAAGGCGCACTACACGTCCCTCGTCACGATCTTCGAGAGAGAAATGCTGCCCGCACTCGAACGCGAGCACAAAGCGACAGACACGACGCGTCAGATTGACGCGCGCATCGACGAACAGGCCGCCGGAATCGCCGAGAACCTCGAGAGGCTCGCCGCAGCGCTGAAGCAGCAGAGCGACGCCGACACACGCGAATTCCAGCTACAGCACGCATCGACCCAGCGCATCGTCACGTTGATGGCCATTGCCGGGTTCGCACTGACCGTCGGCCTCGGCATGCTCGTGGTCGTTCGCGTCAACAAGCGGCTGAACGCCGCAGTTGTCTCACTGAGCGAGAGCTCGGGAGAGGTCATGTGCGCGTCCGAGCAGGTCGCCGGTTCAGCGCAGACGCTGTCGCAGGGAGCGACCGAGCAGGCGGCATCTCTCGAGGAAACATCGGCGTCGATGGAAGAAATGGCGTCGATGACCCGGCGCAACGCCGAGAGCACCCGGCAGGCAGTGACGCTCGTGGCAGACGTCCATCGGCGGGCGCACGAATCCACCGACGCCCTGCAGCAGATGGTGCAGTCGATGGACGCCATTCAGGACTCGAGCCAGAAGGTGTCGAAGATCATTCGCACGATCGACGAAATCGCGTTTCAGACCAATATCCTGGCCCTCAACGCAGCGGTGGAAGCCGCGCGAGCCGGCGAGGCGGGAATGGGATTCGCGGTCGTCGCAGACGAGGTCAGGAGTCTCGCGCAGCGGTCCGCCCAGGCCGCCAAGGACACGGCGGCTCTCATCGAGGAATCGATCGCGAAGGCGAGGAGCGGCAACCAGAAGGTCGGACAGGTGGCCGAGTCAATCGCCGGCATCACCGATGCCGTGAGCCGAGTGAAGGCTCTGGTCGAAGACGTGAGCGAAGCCAGCCGTCAGCAGACCCAAGGCCTTGATCACGTCGCTCAGGCGCTCTCGCAGATGGAGCGTGTGACGCAGGACACGGCGGCCACCGCCGAAGAGAGCGCTGCGGCCAGCGAAGAGCTCAGCGCCCAGGCCGCGGTGACCCTGGAGGTCGTGGGCCAACTCCAGTCGCTCGTGGGCGCAGCCGATGTGCGCCCCGTGTCGACGTCAGCCAGACGCCAGGGAGCGAGGCCGACCCGCGGCGCGATCGTCCCTCTGGGCGGGCGCCGCTTGAAGAAGGGGGCGGGCCGGTCGAACGAAGACCTGTTCCCGCTCGAGAAGACGGGCACATTTGGCAGTTTCTAGACGACGGCCCACAATGCTCTACCACGGAGTTCACGGAGACGAGCACGGAGGGCACAGTTCACTCACTCGGCGGCAAAGTCACACGTTTCGCGCTGCGAGGCCCGAAGCCGGCGCGGCCGGAGACATGGGTGCCTGGAGCCCGAAGCCTAGAGCCTGACGTCGGCGCGGCGCGATGATCCAACGCCGCGCCTCCTGACTACTGCTTCGCCGGCAGCCCGAGCAGTTCGCGGATCTTCGGCTCCAGTTCCGCGCGGGTCATCTGCCCTGGATGAAACATGCGCACAACTCCGGTTCTATCGACGAGCACGATTGTTGGCGTCGCGTCCATGCCGTAGTCGAGCGCGTCCTCGTCACTGACGGGTACGGCCATCTTCGGCAGGGCGCTGTAGAACTGCTGACGGACCTGGTCGATATACGCCAGCTCCTGAGTGGGCGGCGCCTCAGCGCCTCCTGCCACGTACCCGTAGTGGCGTGTCGGCCCCACCACCAGAAGTCCTGCATCGCGATAGTCGCGCTCGATCTCGCCGAGAATCGGTGCCTGGGCCTTGCAGTCGGGACACCAGTGCGCCCAGAAGAACAGCACGGTCGGATGCCCTTTCAGGTCCGGCATAGGCGCGCCCAGAAACTCACGCGCTGTCAGCTTCGGCGCTGGCTGCCCTTCGAGGCTAATCAGATTCAGGTTCTTCGTCAGACGTGCGTGGATCGGCGTGTTGCTGTACTTCGCGATCTGGCCCTGCAGGAACTTCACCGCGCTGGCACGTTGTCCCCCGTCAGACATGACCCGAGACTGGACTTCGAGCGAGGCACCGAGCGCTGTGGCCAGGTTCGGCTCTGCTCCGAGCGTCCGCGTCTTCAGCGCCTCCAACGTGAGGCGCTCGGTGTCCTTCGCATAACGGTCAGCTCGAACACGGTCGCCCGCAGCGAGGGCACCGCGCCCCAGCCACGACAGCGCGGCCAGCGCTTCGGGCGTCGTGCCCGACTGCGCCCGGTAGGCGGTGACGAGCGCGTCTGCGGCCGTCAGATCATTTTTGGCGATGGCGGCCCGCACGTCGCGCACCAGCGTCTGCGCGACGCCAGTGGAAGGAAAGCCCGTAACCATAGCCGCGAGCAATAGGAGACGTAATCCACGCATCGTTCACCTCCGCGCCGCCGCACGAGAGCACGGCCTGGCACAGCGCACATCCTAGCACCGCGCCGATATCAGGTGCCGGCCTCCTGACTCCAGGCGGTAGGCTGTGTGTTTTTCCGTCCTGCAGCACGAAACGCGTGACGTGCCCAGAGCCTAGAGAGCCCAAAGCCTGGAGCCCTCGACCGATCCGAAGGCCGTCCGGTCTATCATTGTGGGTTCCCACTCGCTACCTTTTCATGTCGAACCCATCATGCTGAGAGCCGGAATCGTCGGGTTGCCCAATGTGGGCAAGTCCACCCTCTTCAACGCCGT
>JBEBGB010000731.1:0-2749 GCA_040081675.1 Vicinamibacterales bacterium | reverse complement strand
CGTTCGACGTCCGCCTGCTGCATCCGCCACGTGCCGTCGGCCGCATCAGGCGGCCTGGGCTTGAACTTGCGGATGCTCTGCTTCGCCTTGTAGTTCCACGACACGTCGGTGACCAGGTCGCGGATCAGCGGAAACGCGCGCATCGGCTCGACGGTAACCGGCTTCGACAGGTCGAGCTCGTTGAGACGCGTCATGCACATGAGACGCGGATTGCCGTTCACTTCCGCCGAACACGAGCCGCACTTTCCGGCTTTGCAGTTCCACCGCACGGCCAGATCAGTGGCCTGTTCTGCCTGGACACGGTGTACGGCGTCGAGCACCACCATGCCCTCGGACACGGGCGTTGGATAGTCGCGGAACTCGCCGTTCGTGGCATCGCCCCGCCAGATGCGGAACGTCGCCTGGCTGGGTGTCGGTGTCGAGGACGATGATGTCGCAGACACTATTTCATCTCCTCGATGACCTGTTTGAGTTCAGCGGGCATCTCTGGAATGGGCACGCGCGAAATCTCCATCTCGCCGTCACTGCCCTTTCGCACGACGAAGTTGAAGGTGCTGAACTCGGTTCGCTTGTCCGGGAAGTCGTCGCGGAAGTGTCCGCCGCGACTTTCCTTGCGTTCGATGGCACAGCGGGTAATGGCCTCCGAGACGGTGAGCAGGTTGTGCAGATCGAGAGCAGCGTGCCAGCCTGGGTTGTACTCGCGGTGGCCGCCCACACCGACCCGGCTCGCTCGTGCCCGAAGCTCGCGCAGACCATCGAGCGCCTGCTGCATCTCCGACTCGTTGCGCACGATGCCGACGAGCGACTGCATCATCTCTTGCAGCGAGTACTGCACCTGATACGGCCCTTCGCCAGTCGTTCCCCTCTCGAAGGGCTCGAGCGCGCGCCGGGCTGCTTCGTCAACTTCGCGCTCGTCCACACGACGACCGCTCGTCCCTGTTTTCGCGTACGCGGCAGCGTACTCGCCCGCGCGCTTGCCGAACACGATGATGTCTGACAGCGAATTACCACCCAGACGATTCGCGCCGTTGATGCCGGCGGCGCACTCGCCCGCCGCAAACAACCCTGGTACCGTCGACATCTGCGTGTCGGCGTCCACCTTCACACCACCCATGATGTAGTGCGTCGTCGGCCCGATCTCCATCGGTTCCTGGGTGATGTCGAGGTCGGCCAGCTGCTTGAACTGGTGGTACATGCTGGGCAGCTTCTTCTTGATGTGTTCGGCCCCGTTCGGCACCCGGCTCTTGATCCAGGCAATGTCGAGGAACACGCCGCCGTGTGGGCTTCCGCGACCAGCCTTCACTTCACGGTTGATACAGCGGGCAACGTGATCGCGCGTCAGCAGTTCGGGCGGCCGCCGTGCGGCCTTGTCGCCCTGCGTATAGCGCCATCCTTCTTCTTCGTTGTCGGCGGTCTGCGCCCGATAGTTGTCCGGGATGTCGTCGAACATGAAGCGGCGCCCTTCGCTGTTCTTCAGCACTCCGCCCTCGCCTCGAACGGCTTCAGTGACGAGAATGCCCTGCACGCTCGGCGGCCAGATCATGCCGGTTGGATGGAACTGAACAAACTCCATGTCGAGCAGATCGGCGCCGGCATCGTAGGCCAGCGTGTGGCCGTCGCCCGTGTATTCCCAACTGTTGCTGGTGATCTTGAATGCGCGCCCGACGCCGCCTGTTGCAAGCACCACGGCTTTGGCCCGAAACAGCTTGAAGCGACCGCGCTCGCGGTCGTACGCAAAGGCGCCAGCGATCTTGTCGCCGTCCTTCAGCAAGCGAATCACCGTGCACTCCATGTGCACGTCGATCCCCTGATGGATCCCGTGATCCTGAAGCGTGCGGATCAGTTCGAGACCGGTTCGATCGCCGACGTGAGCCAGGCGCGGATAGCGATGGCCGCCGAAGTTGCGCTGGAGGATCTTGCCGTCCTTCGTGCGATCGAAGAGCGCGCCCCAGGCCTCGAGCTCGCGCACGCGGTCAGGCGCTTCCTTCGCGTGCAGTTCCGCCATGCGCCAGTTGTTGACGTACTGACCGCCGCGCATGGTGTCGGAGAAGTGGACCTTCCAGCTGTCGCGGTCGTCCACATTGCCGAGTGCGGCAGCAATGCCACCTTCGGCCATGACGGTGTGAGCTTTGCCGAGGAGCGACTTGCAGACGAGGCCGACCGACACACCGGCCGCCGCGGCCTCGATGGCCGCCCTCAATCCTGCGCCGCCCGCTCCGATGACAAGAACGTCGTGGTCGTGAGTCTGGTATTCAGCCATCTAGAAGATCCGCACGTCCGACAAGACGCCCATGGAGCAGAGCCGGACGTACAGGTCACTGAGGCCAACCGAGAAGAGGCTGCACCAGGCCCACATCATGTGCTTGCGATTGAGACCGCTCACGCACGTGTAACACGCCAGGCCCAGAGGTGCACGCGACAACTGGTCGGTACGACCGCCGACGAGATGACGGAGAGAATGGCAGCCAAGCAAATAGGAACTCAGAAGCGCGCAGTTCGCGACGAGGACGAGTGAGCCGACACCGATGCCGAACGACGCGGTGCCCGTGGCCGGGTCGGCGAACCAGAGCGCTTTCCACGCGTCGTACCACAGGATCGCGAGCACCGCGAGCGACAGAAACAGCATGTAGCGATGCAGGTTCTGCAGGATGAGCGGAAAGGAATTCTCGCCCCAATAGCTCTTGCGCGGCTCACCCACCGTGCACGACGGCGGATCCATCCAGAACGCTTTGTAGTACGCGCCGCGGTA
>JBEBGB010000138.1:0-10422 GCA_040081675.1 Vicinamibacterales bacterium | reverse complement strand
GCGATCCTGCGCTACGCGGCTGCGAACGACATCGCGTTGTTGCCCGGCACCGCCGTGTCGTCACTGACGGGACGCGGAGCCGAAGGCACAGTCGACGGTGCGATGGTGCTGCTCGGCAATCATCGTCTCTTCGAGGAGCGACGCCTGTGTTCGCCGACCCTCCATTCAGAAGTGGAGTCGATCTCCGCGCAAGGCCGCACGCCGGTGCTCGTGGCTCGTAACGGCGAGCCATTTGGACTCATCGCTGTGGCGGACCGACCTCGCCAGACGTCGCGCGACGCCGTGGACCTGCTGCGCCGGCAAGGCATCGAGGCGGTGGTCATGCTGACTGGCGACAGCCACGGCACCGCGCGAGCGGTGGCCGCGGAAGTTGGCATCGACGACTTCCGTGCCGAACTGATGCCCGAGGACAAGGTCGCGGCCATCGAGGAGCTTCGCCGCATGTACGGATCGGTGGCGATGGTGGGCGACGGCATCAACGATGCGCCGGCTCTCGCGAGTGCGGACGTTGGCATCGCCATGGGTGCCGCTGGCAGTGCCGTCGCGCTCGAATCGGCGGACGTCGCGCTCATGTCTGACGAACTACTGAGGGTCCCTTACGCGCTCCGTCTCAGTCGGTCCACACTGACCAACATCAAGACCAACCTGACTATTTCAATAGTCCTCAAGGCGGCGTTTGTCGTCGCCGCGGTCACTGGTGTCGCGACCTTGTGGATGGCTGTGCTGGCGGATACGGGAGCGTCTGTTCTTGTGGTGGCGAATGCACTTCGGCTGCTTCGCGAAGACTGAACGATCGACGCATACAACACCAGGAACTAACCCGATAGGCATAGCGCCTCAGCCGCACATTAGTCGTTGACGCCACCTCACGCGGGAGCATAATGACGCCGTTCGCGAGCGGGCTCCACCGCTCGCCTTCGTCCTTATCTGCTAGGGGGCCTAATGTCGAGGCGTGCTCTCGCGGTGCTGCTCCTTCTCGTTTCGTTCACCACAGCTGCCTGGGCGCAAAACACCAGTCAGGTGTTCGGACGCGTGACCGATACCTCCGCCGCCGTGCTACCTGGCGTCACCGTCACGCTGTCGAGCCCCGCGCTGCTCGAAACACGCGTCGCGGTGACGGGCGAAACGGGCACGTTCGAATTCTCCGGCCTTCCTCTTGGTGTCTACTCGGTCAAGTTCGAGCTCTCGGGTTTTTCGACGCTCGTCCGTGAAGGGCTCCAGCTGCAGTCAGGCTTCAACGCGCAGGTCAACGGAGAACTCACCGTCGGCGGTCTGCAGGAGAACGTGGTCGTCACCGGCGTGAATCCGATCGTCGATGTTCGCAGTACGACGCAGGGCACGCGGTTCAACGTCGAGGAGCTGCAGGCGATTCCGTCTGCGCGCGACGTGTTCCAGGTGCTGACCCAGACGCCGGGGATCGCGGGCGACCGTCAGAACGTGGGAGGAACCCATAACGGCCAGCAAACGGGCATGTTCTCGAGAGGCGCTGGGGACGGACAGGGGCGGTGGTTCGTTGACGGCGTCGACCGCAACGACCTCGCCAACGGGCGTCCCTTCGTCGTGGACTTCAACTCGGTCGAAGAAGTCCAGGTGTCAACGGGCGGCGCCGATGTCACGATGCAAACACCGGGCGTGTTCGTCAACGTCGTCACCAAGAGCGGGTCGGACGCGTTGCACGGCGCGTCGTGGTTCCTCCGAACCGATCGACATCTCGGATCGACCAACGTCACCGACACGCTGCGGGCGCAGGGCGCCAACTCCGGCAATCCACTCTCGTACACCAACGACTACGGCGGGCAGGTCGGTGGGCCGATCATGAAGGGCCGCGCCTGGTTCTGGGGCACCTACGGGATGCAGAACGTGCGGTTGGGAGTCTTGAACGTCTACAAGCCCACCAGCGGCTGCGCTCCGGTCAAGGCGAACCCTCTGAGCTATGCCTTCTCCGACGTCATCGACTGCCTGACGTTGAACCAGCAGGATGTGCCTGCGCTTGGGTCGAAGTTCAACGTCCGCCCCTTCGCGGGGAACCTCTTCACCGTAGCCAACTCGTTCGGGCAGCGCGTCGAGAGCATTCGGAGCGCCGACGATCTCCACCCGACGTTCGAGACGACGAACAAGATGGCCTACATGGTCAAGAGCGACAGCACGTATGACCTTGGCGCAAACGGCTGGAACACCGGCATCTGGGACCCGAGCTGGAAGTTCGGCGATCAGCACTCGTTCAGTGATCGTCTGCTGGTTGATGTCTCCTTCGGCCATCACTGCTGGTGCAACTCCATCGTGCCGCAGACGCTCGAGCTTCGGCAGCTGCAGCCGATGCTGGAACTGACCACTGGCACCTGGGGACGCTCCTGGTCCGACTCGACGATCATGCTGGTCACCAACAACACGGTGGACGCCAACGCCACCTACTTCCTCCCGGGGAAGCTGGGCGGCGATCACTCGTTCAGGACGGGCTACAAGTACGGTCACTACGGCGAGGTGTACGACCGGATCTACAGCGGTCACGCGCAGTCGGTGTTCAATAGTGCCAGTTCGCTGCCGGTCTTCAGCACGCCCTTCACGGCGCGCGTGATCCGCGATTTCATCACGCCAGCCTTCTTTGACCAGCACTCGATGTTTCTGCAGGACACATATTCCCGAAAGCGCGTGACGGCCATCGTCGGTCTCAGGTGGGACCACCAGCAGGATTCGGTGGCCGCGGTGAAGATCGGGGCGCACGCCTTCCAGGGACAGGCGACGATCGACGGATCGCCGTTCAACCTGTTTCCGGCGCTCGACGTTCCTGAGGTCCGCGCCGGGGCGGTCTGGAACACGGTGGCGCCGCGAGTGGGGCTCACCTACGACCTCACTGGCGATGCGACCAACGTCATCAAGGGCTCGTACGCGGTCTACTTCGAACAGCGGTTCGGCGGACAGTTGTCGAAGTCGCTCAATCCCGCCGGTTCGGCTCGAATCGACCTTGGCTGGACCGACCTGAACGGCGACAAGACGGTGCAGACCAACGAGATCAATCAGAATCTGATTCGGTCAGTGACCGGCTTCGATCCCGCGAATCCAGCGCTGCTTGTGAGCACCAACAGGGTTGACCCCAACGTGAAAGCGCCGCGCGCCCACGAGGTCGTCATCGGGTTCGGGAAGGAGATGCCGGGCGACTTCGGCTTCAACGCAAGCTACGTGTGGCGGCGGTACGACCGTTTCCTCTGGAACGACACCAACGGTGTCACATCGGCCGACTACTCGCCCGTGCAGTTCACCCCGGCGGCAAGCGCATGTCCGACGGGCGCACGTTGCGAGGCGGTCACGTACTACGTCCCGAACTTCACCCTTCCAAGCGCGTACACGGTGACCAACCGGCCCGACTTCAATCGCAGCTACAACGGTCTCGAGTTGGTTGTTCGGAAGCGGTCCTCCAAGGGCTGGATGATGACGGGCAGCTATTCGTATAACAGCACCATCGAGAATTACGAGTCGCCTGCCGCGTACGAAGATCCGACCACCATCGCAGAACGCAACGGATTCCAGTACGCGCCCACGGCCGGCCTGGGCGGCGGCGGCGGGTCGAACCTCGCCGGCATTGCCATCAACGCGAAATGGATCGCCAAGCTGAACGGCTCGTACCAGTTGCCGCTCGAGATCAACGTGGCGGCGACGGCCGACCTGCGCCAAGGCTACCCGTTCCTGCAGGCGATCAACATAGCGTCGCGGCCGAATCGAGCGGCGGCTATCGCCGTGCTCCTGGATCCGGTCTCCGAGGTTCGCTTCCCGAACTTCGCAACGATGGACTTCCGGGCCGACAGAGCGTTTTCCATCGGGCAGGCAAAGCTGAAGGCGTCGTTCGACATGTTCAACATCTTCAACGCGAACACCGTGATGGGACGTCGAGCGAACCAGAACGCCGCGAATGCCAATCAGGTGTTCGGGATTCTCGCGCCGCGCATCGCGCGCGTGGGGGTGATGTTTACCTTCTAGTCCAACGTGTCACTCGGTGACGCCGGTCAATCCGAGGCGACCGAAACCCACACTTTCGCCACGCGCAGGCCATCGAGCGCGAGCACGCGCATGCGCCGACGCTCGACCTCGATCGAGTCGCCCACACGCGCTCGTCGTCCGATGCGCCCCATGACGTAACCGCCGAGCGTCGTGTAGGTGCTCTCGTCGATCTTCAGCCCGAACTGTGCGTTGACATCGGTGACAAGCGTCAGCCCGTCGATGTCGGCCGATCCGTCTGCGTGAATCACCATCGTGCCGGTACCCGCCGCGCCGACGATCCGCTCCATCAGCCATTCGAACGTCACCAGTCCGGCGGTGCCGCCGTGCTCGTCGATCACGATCGCTTCGCGCGCGCCGCGCTGTCGCAGCATGGCGAGCAGGTCGTCGGCCGCCATGCCCTGCGGGATATTCAGCGTCTCGCGCGCCAGCGACTCGGCGCTCATGTCCTTCCGGCCCGCGCCCATGGCTTTGACGACGTCAACGGCGTGCAGCATGCCGATTACATTGTCCAGATCGTACCGGTACACCGGAATCGTCGCATAGCCGGCCTTTCCGATCGCTCGCAGCAGGTCGTCGCCCGAGGTGTCGGCTTCCACAGCGACCAGTTCGGTTCGCGGCAGCATCACCTGCGCAGCGGTGAGGTCCGCGAAGTCGAATACGCGGTGCAGCATCTGCTCTTCCTGCTCCTCGAGCACGCCGGCTTCCTGACTTGCCGTCACCAGCATCTTGAGTTCCGCTTCCGAGTGCACCATCGCATGGCCACCGACGCCGTGCAGGCCGAGCAGGCGGACGATGCCTCGCCCGACGCCGTTCAACAGCCGGATGAACGGCCAGAACGCTCGCATGAACAGCTCCGTCGGCTTCACGACGAGCAGCGCGGTCGCTTCGGGGCGCTCGAGCGCAATGGTCTTCGGCGCCAGCTCGCCGATCGTGATGTGGAGTGCCGTCATGATCGCGAAGGCAATCGCGACTGCTACGGTGTGTGAGGTCGCTTCAGCAATTCCGGTTGGCAGGAACGTCACCGCTGGATGGACCAACTCGGCGATCGCTGGCTCGCCGATCCACCCAAGTCCGAGGCTCGCCATCGTAATGCCCAGTTGCGTCGCCGCGATGTACCCGTCGGGGTCGCTCACGGCGCGACGCACGGCGCGCGCTTGACGATGCCCTTCTGCGATCAGCTGATCGATGCGCGTCTTGCGGACAGTGACGATGGCGAACTCGGCCGCCACGAAGAATCCATTGGCAAATACCAGAATCGCCACGGCTCCCAACCGCCACAGAATCTCCGGCAGCGTGTGTTCCATCCAGAGATTGTAGCGAGCCGAGGCTTCCTGGCCCATCGGCTCCGGCCGGCGCGTTACGACGGGGATGCACCCGGACCGTGGAACAGGTGCTCGCTGACCGAGGTATCAATCAGCAGCTGAGACTCGGCGTCGACCGACTCGAACTGGACACCCATGCCCACCCGAGGATGGCTCCACGCCACGCGACCTTCGCCCTCCACGTCGCGGTCGGTTCCTTGCAGCTTGAACCGGACCCGCACGTGCGTGCCAGCAGCCAGCGGGCTCGTGGTGCGGATGCCGACACCGCCGTGGCCCAGGTTCAGCGTCAGCGCTGCGGCCATCGCGGTGTCAACTCGGTACTGCACCGGAACACCGAGCACGATGCGCGGGTTGCTGCGTCTATTGAAGTTGTCCGGGAACAGATGCGGTGCAACCGCCGGCAGGATGTGTGGTGTCGCGCAATGCTCGTTGATGTAGCCCGCCACGTGCATGCGCGCGAGCTCACGCACGTCGTCTGCGGTGCTGACCGTTCCGCTGAACACGAGGATTGGAAGCCGGTCTTCGTTGAGCTTTCGAACCGCTGCGACCAGTCCCGTACCGATCGAATTGGACAGATGCAGGTCAAGAATCAACAAGTCGATATCGGTGTCGTCGAAACGCACACGCGCCAGCAGCTCGCCGGCGCTGGCGATGGAGACGACGCGGTGTCCGGCCTGCTCGAGTGCGCCCTTGAAGCGCTCGCGCACGAGCGGCGTCTCCGCAGCGACGAGAATGATCTTGGTGGCGCTGGCGCTGGTCGGCATCAGATGTCAGCGGTGTGTGGACGGCGCGGCTGTGCGTTGCAGACGCGCATCTGAAGCCGCTATACTTTTCACTTCTTTGTGAGGGCGTCGGCGGTGTCTGGCACGCTGTCTCGTGTAAGCCACGCCGCTCGCGTTCTGTCGAGGATTGTATGGCTACTTGCCCCGAGTGCGACGCAGAAGTCGAAGTGGACCAGGATGATGTTGATCTCGGTGACGAAATCAACTGTAACGAGTGCGGTCAGACGCTGGTGATCAGCAATACCGATCCGCTCGAGCTCGACTTCGCGCCCGACGATGAGGACGACGAAGACGAGGACGAAGACGAGCCCGAGGAAGATGAAGAGGTCGAAGAGGACGAGGAAGAGGAACCGGAAGACGAGGCGGGCTGGGAAGAGGAATGACCGATAAGGAACGGACCCTGCGGGACACGCTTTCCTCGCTTGGGTCCGTCGTGGTGGCGTACAGCGGCGGGGTGGACAGCGCCTACCTCGCGTACGTCGCCCACAACACCCTCGGTTCCAGCGCGGTGGCCGTGACAGCCGACAGCCCCAGTTATCCAGAACGCCATCGTCGCCTCGCGCTCGAGACCGCGGCGCAGTTCGGGTTTCGTCACGAGATCATCCACACCAGCGAACTCGATCGGCCAGAGTATCGGGCGAATCCGTCCAACCGGTGTTACTACTGCAAGCACGAGCTCTATACGCATCTGTCGCGGATTGCCGGTGAACGCCGTGCGGTCGTCGTCGACGGTAACAACGCGGACGATCGGGGCGACTACAGGCCAGGTCGCCAGGCCGCTCGCGAGTTCGGCGTGCGCAGTCCACTGGACGAAGCCAATCTGGGCAAGGACGAGATTCGCCAGCTGGCGCGTGAGGCGGGTCTCTCGATCTGGGACGAGCCCGCGTCGGCCTGTCTGTCGTCTCGCATTCCCTATCACTCGGAAGTGACCGACGAGAAGCTGCGCCAGATCGAGCGCGCGGAGCAGGTCCTTCGTTCGCATGGCTTCCGCACCTATCGCGTACGCCATCATGGTGATCTGGCGCGCATCGAGCTCGGGCGCGCTGAGTTACCGCGCGCGTTCGAGTCCGAGTTGAGCGCCACGCTTGTGCGCGAGATCAAGGCGACGGGCTATCGGTACGTCACGATCGATCTTCAGGGTTACCGCATGGGCAGCCTCAACGAAGGTTTGCTCCTTCGACCAGCGTGACGCGCGCGCATCGCTTCACCGGCGCGGTTCTTGGTGGGCTGTTCCTCGCGCTGCACCTGCCGTTTCTTCCTCCGTCGCTCGAAGATCTCGACTCGATCAACTTCGCGCTCGGCGTTCGGCAGTACGACGTCTCGCAGCATCAACCCCATCCGCCCGGCTACCCACTCTTCATTGCGGCAGCGAAGGCGCTGCACGCACTCGGGCTGTCAGAAGTGCATGCGCTCAGCCTGATTGGCGTACTGGCCGGCGGACTCGCCGTCTTCGCGTGCCTCGAACTGTTCGCGTTGCTCGATCGTGGACGTTCGGAGCGTTCGTTCCCGTGGCTTGGCGCGCTCGTGGTCGCGGCTTGCCCGCTGTTCTGGCTCACGGCAGCGAGGCCGTTGAGCGACATGGCTGGTCTGGCCGCTGCTATCGGCGTGCAGGTGCTCCTGCTCTCGGCGACGACAGTCAGCGGCGTCGCACTGGCTGCGGGGCTTGCGGCATTTGCGGCCGGATTCAGGTCGCAGGTCGTCTGGCTGACCGTCCCCCTCGTGTTCTGGGCCGTGTGGAACCTGCCGCGGGCTGTGCGTCTCACGGGCGCTGTGCGCGCGGGTGTTGCCTATGCCGCCGGCGGATTGGCGTGGGCCGTTCCACTCGTCGCTATTTCCGGCGGCCCTGCCGCCTACCTGCGCGTGTTCTACAGCCAGGGCGCCGAGGACCTGACAGGTGTCGCCATGCTGGCGACGACACCAACCGTCAGGCAACTCGTTGCCGCGATGCAGCACACCTTCATCGCGCCTTGGGCCGACTGGCGCATTGCCGCCATCGTGCTCGCATTCGCGAGCGCCGGCGCGTTGGGCATGATGCTGCGCTCACGCGGTGCGCTACTGGCGCTGCTCCTCGCCTTTGGGCCGTACACGGCGTTTGACCTGCTCTTTCAGGAAAGCATCACGACGCGCTACGCGCTCCCGGTGGTGCTGCCAGTCGCTTACCTCGCTGTTCGAGGGGCGTCGATGCTGCCGCGGTCCTCCGCAGTGGTGAGCATGCTGGCCGTGGTCGTCGCGAGCGCGGTCGTCAGCGACAACGCGATGTACGGTTTCTCCACGATGGATGCGCCCGCGTTTCGGATGCTCGGCGACATGCACGTGGCCGGCCGTCCCGAAGGCGCCGTCGTGCCAACCACGCCGGTGCTGGCCATGCACCGGCGCGAATATTTCGACCTGCGCCGGCCGTTCCAGTGGGTGGGCGATCAGCTGCCTCAGTTCGCTCAACGCCTGGCGACGCCACCCAAACACGAGTGGCTCGAAGTGGTGAAGTACTGGAACAACGGCGGGCGAGAACCCGTGTGGTTCATTGCCGATCCGCTGCGCAGCGATCTTTCGCTCTTCAAGTACGCCCGTCGTCCGGTTCTCTATCGATGGCCGTTCCAATCGACGGCGTTGCTCGGAGGCTCGCGGCCGAACGAGATGGATTGGCACGTCATCGAGTCGCCCGACTGGTTTCTTGGCGAAGGCTGGGCCATCACCCCCGAGACGGCAGGCACGGCCCGCGAAGACAAGAAAGGGCCTGGCTACAGCCCCATTTCCGGATGGATTCGACGACACAACCAGCCGGTGACGCTCATGATTGGCGGCCGCAACCTGGCCGTCGGCGGACCCAACGCGAGTGTGCGCGTGAGTGTGGACAGTGCCGTCGTGCTCGAAGAATCAATGCCGCCAGGTTTCTTCCTCAGACTGTTGACCCTGCCATCGACCGCCGGAACAGGCGACTACGCTGCGCTCTCGATTGAGTCGGACAACAAAGAGCTGGCCATCGAACAGTTCGACGCCCAGCCGGCCGGCCGTGTCGTCTACGGATTCGGGGACGGCTGGAACGAGCAGGAATACAACCCCGTCACCGGTGTGCTCTGGCGGTGGACGACCGATCGCTCCGCCATTCGAGTCAGACCCGAAGGCAAGAGCCTGGCGCTCTCGCTTCGTGGCGAAATCGAAGCGGCATCGTCGTCGCACATCACGATCAGGGTTGGTGATACCGTCGTCTCCGAAACTGACGTGGCGAAGACGTTCTCGTTGACCACCTTGATTCCCCGGCAACTGCTGACGGGACCCGAAACGGTGATCAGCATTCAGAGCAGTGCGTTCTACGTGCCGGCCGAGAAGAGGTGGCGTTCGCAGGATCGGCGCAAGCTTGGGCTGAAGCTCACGGAGTGTTCGCTCAGCCCGGTTTCCTAGCCAGGCAGAGCAAGGAACTGCCGAACGGATTGTTCATGAAACGCAGCCACCAGCTCTCGACTTTGAGCAGGGCAGTGAGAGCGGTGTTCACGGGCGCGGCGGGCACGCTGATCTCGTCGTCGGCATGCTGTTCATCCGAGAGGCCACGCGCTCGCTGGACCGCACGAGCCAACGCCATCGGCGGAAAGAGGACCGCGTTTGTGTAGGTGATGCGGTCGATCGTGAAACCCGCGTCTGTCACCAGGCGCGAGAGGCCCTGGCGACTGTAGCGACGCACTTCGTGGCTGAGCACCGAATGGTCGCCGCGCAGCATTTCCATGGCCGCGACGTTGACCAGCAACCAGCCGCCAGGTCTGGTCACCCGGTGCATTTCGCGAATCGCCGCGTGCTCGACCGGGCCGGGCAGGGAATACAGTACGTCGAAGGAAGTGACGATATCGAAAGAGGCGTCGGAAAAGGGGATGGAACCGATGGAAGCGCGCGCAAGCCGCTTTCGGCCGGCCGTTCTACCAAATTCCAGGCCGCTGGCGGTGAGGTCGAAGCCGAATGCCTGGCCAAATCGCCCGAGCAAGTCGAGATTGTTGCCCGTGCCGCACCCACAGTCGAGCAGTCGGAGACTGGTCCGGTTGGCTGCTGCGCGCTCGAGAAGCGGTGTGACGAAGTAGCGGAAGCCGCGAAACCAGAAATGGCGCTGTTCGGCAGCCGCTGTCGCACGCAGCAAGTGATCCATTTGTTCAAATTGTAGTCTTGTGAAGAATTGACACCCGGCCGTACGCTTTGTAAGCTGCGACTCTCCACCCAGGAGTTATTGACGATGACCCGCACGCGACTGTACATGTCTGCCCTCGCGCTGACCACGGCACTGGCCGTGGCCGGTTGCGCAAAGAAAGTTCCACCTCCGGCGCCCGCGCCGCCACCGCCGGCTC
>JBEBGB010000730.1:0-2752 GCA_040081675.1 Vicinamibacterales bacterium | reverse complement strand
TTCGGTCTCTCGGGCGAGGGCAAGATTCCCCGATACGATGAAGTCCAGGTCCTCGAAGGTGGCGGGCCGGATGTGAAGCACGGGGGGATACCTGGGGCGAGAAGTGGCCGGCGATAGGCGGTAGGCGAGAGGCCGTTGGCATGTCCCGCATTGGTTTCATGTCCACAACCGCGGACCGCCTATTTGGGCAACCAAATCCCGGTCGATGCGGACATGGAGTCCGCACCGACCGCAATAAGCCGAAACGCGAGCGCCTTCACTCTTGCGCCAGAGGCGCGCCTACTGCTTTCGCGCGAGCGCTCGGTAGTACTCCTCGATCGCTTGCCGGAAGCCGGCCGGCACTTCGTCCGAACCCGAAAGTGAAAGCGGCTGGTCTCCGCCTTCGGACTTGCGTCTGAGCCCGAACTCGAACTTCTTGAGTTTGTCGAGCGCCTGAGCCTGCAGCAGTGCCAGCGAGTTGCCGTCGGTGAACGCCGCATCGCTATCGAACGCACGCAGGTCGCGCAGAATCTGATCGAGATCCTTCACGTCCACGCCGGCCTGTGAGAGATCGCGTCGCAACGCTTGCGCGTCGTTTGCCCACTCACGGAAGTCGTTCCGGAACTGCCGCACGTCGGACGGATCGAACCGGTAGACGCCTCGGTTGGCTCCGTAGCCGTTGTCGTAACGGCCACCGTATGCACCGCCGCCTGCCATCTGACCGTTGCCGTCGCGGTTGCCGCCGGCCTGACCGCCAGCCTGTTGCTGACCACCCTGCTGGCCACCGGCCTGCTGACCACCTTGCTGTCCCTGGCCACCCTGACCCTGTTGGCCCTGCTGGCCTTGCTGACCCTGCTGGCCTTGCTGGCCTTGCTGACCTTGCTGACCTTGCTGGCCTTGCTGACCCTGCGCGTTCTGTTGACCCTGCTGGCCTTGTTGACCCTGCTGTCCGCGCTGTCCCTGCTGGCCCTGCTGCGCACGGTCGCGCATCCGCTGATCGAGCGACTCCATGCCGCGAACCAGATCGCGGGTCTTCTCGGCCGCACGTCCGACGGCGTCCTGCTTGTTCGCCTGGCCGAACGCCGACTGTGCCTCACCGATCTTGCTCTTCAAACCGTCGAGACTCGATTGAAGCTGACCCTCAATCGACTTCGCGTAATCGCTCGGTTGACCACGCAGCGTGTTCTTCGTGTAGCGCACCATCTCGCGCATGCGCTTGTCGGTGATGCTGCCCGCCGCCTCGTCGAGTTTTCTCGCGGCGTCGCGGGCGTTGCCGCGCGCGTCATTCGCAAGCTTCTCGAGCTCATCCTGCAGTTGCCCAAGCTTCGAGTCCATGGCGTCTTTGCGGTTTTGCAAGGACTGCGTCTTCGCGTCCCTGGCGGCACCTTGTGCGCCGTCCAGACCCTGGACTTCCGACGCGACCTGACGCTGCTCTTCGGCCAGCGCCTCCGCCTGTCGCATGGCGTCCTGCACGTCGCGGTCGCCGCGTCCGTTCTGGTTCTGCTGAAGCTTCTGCTGTGCCTGCTTGATCTTGTCGAGTGCTGCCGCCGCTTGCGCCCCGGCATCGCGCGACCCGTTTGCCGCCGCCTGCCGCATCGAATTGGCTGCGTCCTGAAGCTGCCGCGCTGCATCGGCCAGGTTCTGTTTCTGCTGCTCTCGCGTGAGCTGCTCCAGGCGCCGCGCTGCCTCTTCCAGTTCCTTGGCCAGCTGACGCTGGGCCTCACCACCACCGCCGCCACCGCTCGACTGCTGTCCGGCCGCTGCGAGGCGCTGTTGCCGCTCGGCTTCCTGCTGTTGCCGCTTGGCCAGCTCCTTCAGCTTCTCGGCCAGCTCGTCGACCTGTTTGTCGGCGCTCTGCTGTTCGGCGCGCTGCTGCATCTCGTACTGGTTGGCCAGCTTGTCCAACTCGAGTTCGAACAGGTCGGCCAGGTCCTCCGACATCTGCTGGCTCTGTCCGCCACCGCCACCGCCGCCGCCCCGCTGTTGTGCGACCTGGACCTCGTACTGCTGTTCGGCATCCTGAAGCAGCTTCAGCGCGCGCTGTTCCGGTGAAAGCGCTTCCTTCGCCTGGAGTCCTTTGAGATTGCCTTCAGCGGTGGCCATCTCCTTCACGGCTTTCGGGAGCGCGTCGGCGATGGTCTTGAACGCCGGGTCGACGGCGTCGAGACGGCTGTTCATCTTGCCGCTCAACTCTTCGACCTGCTGACGCAGTTTCGCTTGTGCAAGCGTGAGGAACACGACCTGCTCGCGGAACTTGTCGGCCGACATCTTCGCCTTGTCGCGCACGACGTTGAAGGTCGCCGCAACGATCTCGCGCTGCTGCTGCGACAGCTGGTTCACCTGATTGCCAGCGCCACCTCCGCCACCACCGCCGCCAGCCATCGACTGGGCCGGCTTGTAATCCTTCTTGAAGGGACGAATCTGGACGAAGTAGATGTCGCTCGTGGTCGTCTTGGTCCCCGCCACGGCGTCGTTGTCCATTGCCTTCGCGTAATAGGACACGAAGTCGCCAGGCTTGAGCCCAAGCTCCTCGAGGTAGAGGGTGTGGCTTGCCGTCACCTCGGGCAGTGCCTTCGCACCGCCGAAGAGATGAACGGTTTTCTCGGCACCGCCGTTCACCGAGTAGAACATCTCCACTTGCTTGACGCCGTAATCGTCGTCGGCCTTCACCTCGGCGAACACCTCTTCGACCGGGCTGGCGTTCGTGTCGCGACCGGGCTTGTTGAAGCGTACGGATGGTCCCTGATCGTCGAGCACGTCGATGGTGTACTGC
>JBEBGB010000729.1:0-2754 GCA_040081675.1 Vicinamibacterales bacterium | reverse complement strand
CTGCCGGTCGCTGCATGGAGGGAACAATGGCTGAATCGACACGCATGACGAGACGCCAGTTTGGACAACGAACGGCGGGAGCGGTTGGTCTTGGGCTGGGCGCGGTCACTGCGCTTCCGATCGACGCGCTGGCGCAGCAGGCAGGTGCCGGCGGGCAGGCGCCGGCGGCGCCGCGGCCGGAGGCGCTCAGGTCCGAATTGCTCATGGACATGATTCTCGAAACGCAGCCAGCAGTACAGATTGGTCCGCGCACTGTCGTGGGCGTGACCGGCGGGACGTTCGAAGGACCAAAGCTGCGCGGCAAGGTCATTGGGCCCGGCGCAGACTGGCCCCTGGTGACGAGTCCGACCCTGCGCATCCTCGATGTGCGCACGATTCTCGTCACCGACGATGACCAGCGGATCTACATGACCTATCGTGGCGTCATTCACACGCCACCCGCAGGACAGGGTGAACGCTACTGGCGGACCGTGCCCATCTTCGAAACCGACTCGAAGAAGTACGAGTGGCTCACGCAGTCAGTGTTCGTGGGGGTGAGCTTCGCCGTGCCCCAGCGCGTCTCGTATCGGATTTTTCAGATTCTCTGAAGGCTCTGGGCGATAGGCGATAGGCGATAGGCGATAGGCAGTGCCTACGCTGGGCGTGCGAATGGAGCGGCCTTGGCTGTCACCGCGACACGCGAAGCCAGCATGTCCGCGGCGAGAAACACATACGCGATCCACACCGCGTCCGCCAGCAGCAGATGCGCCAGCTGCAACCACACCGGTGCCAGCAGCACGACGTTGATCAAACCCACGGCCAGCTGACACCCGATCAGCCACGTCATCGTTCGCGCAATGGAACGGCCAGAGGGGCGACCTTCCGCGAGCTGCCATGCGTTGGTCATCAGATAGATCGCCACCATGACTGCAAGCACGGGATGGATTGTGCGCAGGCGGATCAGCATGTGCGACGTTGCCGACAAGTCGGCGCTGAGACCTGCCGACAGCGACTCGCTCGGAAACAGCGTGTCGCCGAGGGCAGTGACTGCGCCCGCCACGCTGACAAGCAGAATCGCGACAGCGCCGATCGTCAGTCTCCCCACTCCCTGACGACGCAGAGGGAGCGCGAACGGCGCTCCGCCCGACGCCCAGTACACGCTCAGTGTGAGCGCAGCGAGGAGCAGAAACGTGTTGAGGAGATGCGCGCCCACGGCCATCGCGCGAGCCGCGCTGGCGTCGTGAGCCACCAACTGAAACAGAACGAGGCCCGCGCCGAGCGCAGCCTCAGAGAGCATGAACGCCAGCGACCACGTGGCGCCGAGCCGGACCGGATGGCCGACACGCGCCACACGCCGTGCCCAGACGAACAGCACGACGACCGAGACGAGAGCCAGGCCACTCGTTGCGCGGTGCGAGAACTCAATCAGTGTTTCGATGGCCGGCGCGCGAAGCATCACTTCGCCGTTGCACAGCGGCCAGTGTGCGCCGCAACCCGCGCCTGAACCGGTAGCGCGCACATACGCGCCCCACGCAATCACCGCCAGGTTGTAAACGAGGACGACCCACGCGTAGCGAGCAAGACGAGCCATCAGTCCGATCCTACTTGGCTATCCATCGAATACCGAACCAAGTAGGCGATGGGCGATAGGCTCTGGGCTCTGGGCTCCGAGGCAAACCTCTAGCGGCTTGTTTGATTGCACAAAAACATGTTTTTGTAACATCATAATTGCTCGCCGTCTAGATCGTAGGTCGTCCCCCGAACATTCTTTATGGCCAAAGCGTTGTTCCTCAGTCTTCCGCTCCATGGGCACGTCAACCCGTCGCTGGCCGTCGTTCGCGAGCTGAGCGCTCGAGGCGAGGAGGTCGTCTACTTCTCCACCGACCGGTACGCCGCCGCGATCGAGCAGACCGGCAGCCGATTTCGGGCGTACCGGGAACCGACGCTCGCGAACCTCGCGCATCTTCCGGAACACACCGACGAACTGGCCTGGATGCTGATGGACTTGTCCGACAAAGTACTGAGGGCCGACCTTCACGCGTTCCGAGACGAGCGTCCCGACTATCTCATTTCCGACTCGGTTGCCCCGTGGGGACAGTGGGCGGCGAAGCTCCTCGACGTGCCACTGGTGATATCAACCAGCACGTTCGCCTTCAACAGAAGCGTGATGAGGTTCGGACTGGCCGGCGGAGTTCGCCCGAAGAGTCTTCGACTCTTTGTGTCGAAGCTGCGCCACATGGCCAAGGCCTCGCAACTGCGACGGCGGCTGTGTCGAGAATACGGGGTGAATGGTCCGGGAGTGTTCGCATCCGTCATGGGGCAATCAGACCTGAACATCGTCTACACGTCGCGACTGTTCCAGCCCTGCGCTGAGACGTTCGACCAGCGATTCCAGTTCGTCGGACCGATGACGTCTCGCACGGAAACGATTGCATTCCCCTGGGAACGCCTGGGTCACAGTGACCTCGTGTATGTCTCGCTCGGCACGCTGTTCAACAGCGATCCCGGCTTCTATCGAAACTGTCTGACGGCATTTGCTCATCAGCCCGTTCAGGTCGTCTTGTCGACAGGCACGAAGGTACCTCTGGCGAGCCTTGGCAACATTCCAGACAACGTGGTCGTGGCCACCGAAGTGCCGCAGCTTGCCGTGCTCGAGCGCGCCGTGGCGTTCGTGACGCACGGGGGCATGAACAGCGTGAGCGAGAGCCTCTCGAACGGTGTCCCGATGGTCGTGGTCCCGCAGATGGGCGAACAGGCAATCGTGGGGCAACAGGT
>JBEBGB010000728.1:0-2759 GCA_040081675.1 Vicinamibacterales bacterium | reverse complement strand
TACGGTGATCGCTGAAGCGGATGGTCAGAGTCGCGCGTACCGCTCGGCCCATGCGTGCAGCACGTCACGGCGTTCGCGCGCTGTCGGCTGCTGCTCGAGCCGGTCACATGGCCAAGGCAAACGATAGGTCCAGTTGACGTCGTTGAACGTTGCTGGCTGATTGATTCTGTCGCGCCAACCGAACACATCCTGCACGGGAAGAATCACAATCCTGGATGATGACGCGCAGAGAACTTCGATAAGCGCGTCGCGCACGTCGGGCTCGAACGGGCTGTGGGTGAGGTCGGCGTCGTGCGTGATACGCCGAACGCTCGGTATCGCCAGAATGGCCCGGCGCTCCTCCTCACGAGCCGCGTCCCACCACGTGGCCAGCGGCTCCGTGTCGTGCGTCCCACTGGTCGCGACCGACACGGTCGGGTACTCGGACGGGTCGCGGAACGGTTGCCGGGGCTGGTTCCACAAGCGCTCCCACCTGAAGACACGGAAGCCAGGTATACCGAGCAGCGCGAGCGACGCGCGCACGAAGTCGGGCACCGTGCCCAGATCCTCGGCGACCACTTCAGCACCCGCTTCGCGAAACAGACGGAGCACGCGCTCGCCGAGGCGCAGTTGATCGCTCTCGTGACGAGGTGAGAACGAGGCGTCGCCTCGGTCGGATCGCCGACGAGAGTACGTGCGATAGAAACCCACGAGGTGATCGATGCGATAGCCATCGAACAACTGGGCGCTTCGCCGCGCGCGGTCGCGAAGCCATCGATAGTCGTGCGCCGCAAATGCCTGCCAGTTGTAGGCCGGCATGCCCCAGTCCTGCCCCGTTGCGCTGAACGCGTCGGGTGGCACACCCACTGAACGATTCAGGTCGAAGCAGTGCTGGTGCGCCCAGACGTCCGCACTATGGAGATCGACCATGAAGGGCAGGTCGCCGAACAGGTCCACTCCGACAGCAGTTGCAGCCTCACGCGCGCTCGCCCATTGAGCGGCTGCCACCCACTGGACGTACTGATAGAACAACACCTCGCGTGCCAGCTCGGTGCGGGCGCAATCGAGCCCCGCGGCCGACCTGTCGCGTACCTCTGCAGGCCACTCGGTCCAGACGCGGGCACCTTCGCGATCGTGAAGCGCTCGGAAGAGCGCGTAGTCGCCGAGCCACCAGGCCTCATCTCGTACGTACGCGCGCAGGGCGGCGCCGCGTGCAGTCCCGGTCGACCACTCTCGCTCGAGGAATCGAGTGAAGGCGGTGGCGAGCACACGCTGCTTGAGCGATCGTACGGACGCATATTGCACGTGCCTGGATTGCTGTGCTTCCAGAAGGTGCGACCGATCGTCGACAGACAGAGACTCGACACCGCCGGCATCGACAAACTCCGGCACGTCGAGCAGGCTGATGTAGATGGGGTCGAACGCCATCGCGCTCATCGCGGAATAGGGCGAGCAATCGGCCGGGGCCATCTCGTTCAGAGGCAGCAGCTGCAGCAGACGCTGTCCAGCAGCCGCCAGCCACGAGGTCAACGGTGCCACGTCGCCGATCTCGCCGCACCCCCAGCTCCGCGTCGACGGCGCGGAGAACAACGGCACGAGCACGCCGCATCGCCTGGTCACGCCGCTCACGCGCGATCTCCCGCGGCCGAGCGATCCAGCACACGTCTCACGCCCTCTGCGAACGCCGCCTCAGGGACCAACAAGCTCACCACCAGGTAGGACTCGTCTGGGAAGTCGAAGAAGTAGCCGGGATGCACCAGCACGCCTGCGTCCACGAGCAATGACAGCACGAGTTCTTCCTCTGGCGCCAGGCGCGGGACCCGAATGACCGCCGACCATCCACCATCGGGGTGGAGCAGGGTGCACGATGGCCGTTCACTCACGAGCGCAGCGCATCGCGCGAGGTTCCGTTTGATTCGCGCTTGAATCTGCGTGCGGACGTTGGCGCCTCGCTCGAGGAGCTCCCCGAGAGCCAGCTGCACGGGCGTCGACACCGACAGATAGGTATCGCAAATGAGTTCGAGTCGACCGAGGGCCTGCTCGACGCGGCCGTCCTGCCCACTGATCGCGGTCCACGCCAGCTTCACCTGGGGTAGACCCACCGACTTCGACAACCCACCCAGGGAAAACCCCAGCACATCGTCGCGCCCGGCGAGGGAGGCGACGTGGCCATCGAGGTCGTCGGTCAGGCGGTAGTCCGAGAAAACCTCGTCGGCGATCAATGCGATGTCGCGAGCGACGCACAAATCGGCCAGCGCATCGAGCTCGCTCGGCGTGACGAAGCTTCCTGTCGGATTGTTCGGATTGACGAGGAGCATCGCGCGCGTCCGAGGCGTGAGCGCCTCATGCACGCTCGCCAGGTTGATGGACCAGCGACCGTGGTACTCGAGCTGATAGGGCACGCCCACGACTGAGTCGAGAGACGTGAGGTGCTCGAAGAGCGGATAGCTTGGCTGCGGGATCAGTACTTCATCGCCAGGATCGCAGAGCAGCTTGAACAACACCGAGTACGCGTCGCTGGTACTCACGGTCAGCATGACGCGCTCTGGCGAGACGACGATGTGGCGCCGAGCGAGGTCGTCGGCAACAGCCTTCCGCGCGGCCAACGCGCCCATGGCCTCGGGCATGTAAGCCAGCCCGCGTGAATGGGCCAGAGGGGCCAGCAGATCTTCCGCGTAGAGGAGCTCGACGCGGGTCGGATTCGACTCCGTGAGATCGATGTACGGCCGGTTCTCCCGGTGCAGCCGCGTCCGTGCTTCCGCCAGCGCATTCTGGTGCAA
>JBEBGB010000727.1:0-2766 GCA_040081675.1 Vicinamibacterales bacterium | reverse complement strand
GGCCGACCGACATCTGGCGAGGACATCGCTGTCACTCCCGGGCAGTCACCAGCGATGTTGAGAGGCCATCGTTCCTCCTCCTGGCTTGCGCGCCACCCGTGTTCAGCCGGCCTGCGCACAGTTGAGGATCCACGAGATGCCAAAGGAGTCGTCGCACATGCCGAAGCGTCCAAAGGGCATGTCGCCTGGCGGCACAGTGACCTTGCCGTCTTGCGAGAGCGCTGTGAACAACTTCTCGAGTTCACCGTTTGAGCTGCATCAATGAACACGGAAAAGTTGTTGCCCGGCTTCGGCGGCACATTCAACGGCGAGCCAGGCCGCCGATCCCGTCCTGCCGACACCAACCACGATTCGACTGACTTCAGTTAGTCAGCCGAGATCTCACTGGCGGGCGTCATAGAGCGACCGCAGTTGCGCGATTTCGTCCGCCGCCGGTACCAACAGCGCAGGAATGTCCGCCCGCGATTTCAACTGGCGCCGGTAGCGCTCGAAGTACTCGACGAAGTCGCCCCCGTACTGGAACGAGTACATGATGTCGCGGAAGTTGTCGGTGTGCGTCAGCCCGATCGCGTGCCCGAGTTCGTGTACGCAGGTCAGGAAGACAATCGTGTCGCGCCAGAGCGGATCGCCGGCTGCACGGGCAGCGATGTCCGGTCCGAGTGCGCGCAGATCCGGGTGGATGAACACCGCGGCACCGGGCCGGCCATTGACGACCAGCGGCCGCATTTCGCCATACTGACCCGCCCGGGCGTCGGCCCAGTACACGCGAAGCGTGGCGTCGGACTCCGCGTTGGGCATGAATCGCAGTGTGCCGCCCGATGCCTTCTGCCACTGCTCGAGCGCCCAGGCCGCGAGCTGACCATCACCCGCGACGAACCCTGTCGCGGTGTCCCCCGCTGAAACGTAATAGGAAATGGGCGCCGAGCTATCCAGGCGATGGGCCACCGATTGCGCCACGAGCATGGCGGTCGTGCAGAGTCCGACGCAGACAAGACAGACGATGATGCGGCATAGTCTCATCGGCACCATTCTGACCGGGTCACACCCATGACGCGAAAGCCATTTGCTCGTCAGTTGCAGCGAGTGCGGAGAGTTTGTCTCTCGCTGCCCGGTGCCACTGAGAAGCTCTCTCACGGCGAGCCAACCTTCTTCGTCAAGAAGCGGGTGTTCGCGATGTTCTCCAACAACCATCACAACGACGGCCATGTCTCGGTGCTGCTGCCGGCGCCGCCGGGACTGCAGGAAGCGCTGATCGAGGAAGCGCCGGATACCTACTACCGTCCGCCGTACGTCGGTGGCAGCGGCTGGATTGGTGTCGAGCTGGACCGGGTCAGCAGTGAAGCGCTCGAGGGGCACATCAAGGAAGCGTGGAACCTGATTGCACGCAAGAAACGCTGACCACACAAAACATCCTGACGGTGTCCTGCCCATTGAAAGCAAGTTGTCGCGGTTCGCGTTTGCCGCAACGAATCACACTTGACGGCTGCTGTGATGCGTCTGCTGTTCAGGGCCGAGAGTCGAGCCATCTCACGCGGCGCTTCGAGGCACGATCGATTCAAGCCGGTAGATCGGCAGCTCGAACTGCTCGACGAGCGCGACGCCGTCGGTCGCCACTTCGACCGAGAGAAGCCAGACGATCGGATGTGCGTCGCCAGGACGACTCATCTCAGGCACATCAGCGGGAACGTCGAACCGGAATGGAATACCAAGATGACCCGTCGACACAGTCATGCGATCCGACGTGACGGCCACCTCCTTCTGCCACACCGGGACCGAGTTCGTCATCGACGTCCCTCGACGCGTAGGCGCAGGCCCGCGGAGACAGAGCAACCGCACGCGTGCGGGCCGCATCGGTTTGCGGCAGCGCACAGCACGTCGCAGCCGCCGATTCGACGACCAGACCAGCCCCTCGAGCTCGCTGCCTGGTGCAATCGGCGAGTTGCGTAGTTGCACCCACATCTTGCCGGCGCGTCGCCTTGCAACAGTCACAGTCGCGGCGCGCGTGAGTAGCGCCACGCCCAGCACGCCAAGTAACACCGCGATCGGTCGACCGAATTGCACGCCTCCGCCGAGTGCGAACCCGCCCCCGCCGCCGACGATCAAGGCGCCTCCGCCGGCCCACACCCGGGCGAGGGCTTCGCGACTCTTTCCAGTGATGATGCGTGGAGGGGGCAGGAATGGAGCCGGACCTGGCGTCGACGGCGGCTCGACTCGCGTCGCGCGTGCCCGGCGCCCTGTGGGTCGGCCGGTCGCGCCCACGCGCGGGGTCTCGCGGGGTCGATCCACAGCGCGTGCACGTGAGTCGACCACACCGGGTTCGACCATGCCTGCTACTTGTTCGGTAGTCACGTCGGCGTTCGCGACGGCGTCGGCACGACGCTGAAGAGAGTGTTCAGGCGGCAGCACGTTCGCCGCCCTGGCTCCTGCCCACATGCGACGTATGCCCAGACTCAGGCCCACGATCACCAGGCCTGCGAACTGGAGGAGTGCCACGACCAGCGACTGATTCGATGACCTGAAGTTGCCTGGTCCTCGGGCGAAGACGTGCGCCGTGATCTGGCCGGCCACGAACGCCAGTGCAGTCACGTAAAACGCGGCGAAGGTAGCGCGGAGGATGAGCACGGCGAGGAGTCCTTGAGTGCTTATCGTTCGACGCGAGGCATTCCCCTAGAGCCTGTTATGTACTTTCGCTTGTACTGGGCGCGGGAATTTGGCACAAGGAGGGATGGCCAAACGCGTTCCTCGTCCTCGTGCGACCGGATACCC